>JAIDLO010000001.1 GCA_029050995.1 Eubacterium sp.
GGGTTTAACAATGGAAGAAATAGATATTTACGATTTTGATAAAACCCTTGTTCCGTTTGACAGCGGATCGCTTTTCGTCCTTTACTGTGTTGTTCATTATCCCTGGATTCTGATTTGCTTGCCGATTATCTCCGTTACAGGGCTTTTAAAGCTTCTCAAATTAATCAGCTTTACGACCTTTAAAAAATCCTGCTTTATGTTTGTTCCGCTTATTCCGCTTAAAAGCGCAGTAAAAAAATTCTGGGATAAGCACGAAAAAGAGGTTTTTGATTGGTGGCTTGAAAAGGACAAAAGAAATTATGTTGTAATCAGCGCTTCGCCGGATTTTCTTTTAAAGGATATTTCCGAAAGGCTTTCATTTGATCATCTGATCAGCACAAGACACAACAAACGCGGAATCATTATCGGCGAAAACTGTCGTGATGAAGAAAAGGTTATTCGTTTTAAAAAGGAATTTCCGAATGCAAAGGTTGTTGATGTTTATTCGGATTCTCTTTTTCATGATAAGCCGATTTTCTCGCTTGCAACCGGACAGTGCTATCATATCAACGAAGGCAAATTAGAGCCATTTGATTTTAAAGAAAAATACGGAGTGTAAGTTGGCGATAGCCGAAATAATCATTAACTTTTTATTAAAAGCTAAAAATAAATATAGATATTTGCTGAAATTGTGCTATAATCAACCAAAAATTATACTAAAAGAGGTTTTATGATGGATGTTGTTATTACCGCAGACTCAACCTGCGACTTACCTGAAGCGCTTATTCAGGAAAATGATATAGTAATATTCCCTCTTTCAATTCTTCTTGGCGAAAATTCTTACTTAGACGGAATTGAAATTCACCCAAAGGATATTTACGAACATGTTGAAAAAACAGGAGAGCTTCCAAAAACGGCTGCTGTTACACCGCAGCAATACATTGATGTTTTCAAGCAGCTTACAGACGAGGGCAAGGCTGTTGTTCATATCGGGCTTTCCTCTGCAATTTCATCAAGCTTTCAGAACGCTATTGTTGCAGCTGCTGAATTTGATAATGTTTACTGCATTGATTCCAAAAGCCTTTGCACAGGTATGGGGCTTCTTGTTCTCAAAGCATGCGATTTAAGAGATAAAAAATTTGACGCAAAAAAGATTGCAAGAAGAATAGAGGGCCTTGTTTCCAAGGTGCACACCACCTTTGTTTTAGACAGCCTTGAATTTCTGCACAAGGGCGGAAGATGCAGCTCTGTTGCCAGATTCGGCGCAAATGTGCTTGGCGTAAAGCCATCTATCGCAGTAAGCACCGAAACAGGCAAACTTGATGTTGCCAAAAAATACAGAGGAAAAATTGAGGTTGTTTACAAGCAGTATATTGCAGACTGCCTGCAGAACGACAAAATGGATAAAACACGCGTTGTTATTGCAAACTCAGGCAATGTAAATCCGGACATTATCGCATATGCAAAGGGCGTTGCAGAAAGCAAGGGCTTTGAGCAAATCATTACGGCTGATGCAGGCTGCACAATTTCTTCTCATTGCGGCCCGAAAACACTTGCTGTTTTCTATATGGATGAATAATTCTAATTGTATGAACGGACGAAATATTTTCGTCCGTTTAAAAATACATATATCGTAAACCTATTTTTAATAGGAGGTTAACAATGAGTCTGAAAGAGGACATATTAACAATACTTCAGATTAAAAACGGCGATTACATAAGCGGGCAGGCACTTGCCGAGCAATCGGGAAAAAGCCGTGCCGCCGTCTGGAAGGCGGTTAAAACGCTTCAAAAGGAAGGCTATGTTATAAACGCTGTTACAAACCGAGGCTATTCACTTGCCAATGACGGCGATATTTTAAACAGCGCAAAAATCAAAAACGCTATGCAGCACGATATTGCCGTTATCCACTATACCGAAATAGATTCTACAAACACACAGGCAAAGCGGCTCATCAACAGCGGCGAAGCAAACGAAACCCTGCTTGTTTCAGCCGAACGGCAGACGGCAGGCAGAGGCAGACAGGGCAAAACCTTTTATTCCCCTGCAGAAACAGGCATTTATATGAGCCTTGTTGTGCATCCGAACACAATGCTGCAGAACGCCGTTACGGCAACAACAGCGGCATCCGTTGCCGTTTGCAAGGCGATTGAACGATTAACCGATATCAAGCCGCAAATTAAATGGGTAAATGATGTTTATGTAAACGATAAAAAAATCTGCGGTATATTAACGGAAGCTGTTTCTGATTTTGAATTGGGCATCGTTACAAGCGTTGTTGTCGGCATAGGCATAAACATCAAAACAAACGATTTTCCCGAGGATGTTGAACGGGCAGGCTCGCTGAATGCCGATATCCGAAGAGCCGATTTAATCGGCGCAGTTGCGGACGAGCTGCTCAATATAATCGGCGGAGATTATTCGGATTTTATTGATTACTACAGAAGCCACAGTATGATTATCGGAAAGCAGATTAATTATATTGAAAACGGAATTGTAACACCGGCAAAGGCTGTTTCCATAGACGAAACAGGCGGATTGGTTGTTCAAACGGAAAACGGAACTCAAAAAACCTTGAAAAGCGGAGAAATAAGTATCAGATGGTAAAAGATTTAGCAGAAAAATTAGCAGTTAGAATAAACATCAAAAAATTAAATAAAAGGTCTGTTATAATCCTGTCTTCCCTTGCAGTTTTGCTGATTATCATAACGATTATCGCCATTTGCGTATCAAGCAAAAAGCCTGTTATGACAGACTTTTTCAACACAAACAAACGGTATGTTTCGGGAATTGATGTATCACAGCACAATGGCAAAATAGAATGGGACAAGGTTGCAGATGCAACAGACTTTGCCATTATCCGAGCAGGCTACAGAGGCTATGGAAACGGCGCTTTGGAAAAGGATGCACGATACAAGGAAAACCTTAAAAATGCAAGAAAAGAAAATATGCATATCGGCGTGTACTTTTATTCGCAGGCGACAACCGTTGACGAGGCTGAAGAGGAAGCCGAATATGTGCTTGATTTAATTAAACATTATGATTTTGATTTGCCTGTTTTCCTTGATTTTGAATATCCGGCAGATTCAGACGGCAAGCTGACCGGCAGGCTGTATAACGCAAATTTATCCGGCAAGGAAGCAGCCGCAGTTATCAACGCATTCTGCAGAAAAATTATGGATGCAGGATATAACGCAGGCATTTATGCCTCATCAAATGTTTTGAATTTCGACATTAAAACATCAGCGCTTGATGACGAGCTTTTCATTTGGGTTGCCGATTATAATGCAAAGGTTACCTATCTTGGAGATTACGATCTATGGCAGTATGCCAAGGACGGAGAATGTGACGGCGTGCACAGCAAATATGTTGATTTAAACAAATGGTACATACGATAAAAATAACGGCACGATTTTGTATCGTGCCGTAAATTTTTTATTTAATCTGTTGGCGAGGTAACATAATACCATTCAACAACATCGCCGTTTTTTAAAACATATTTTGATGCAGACATCATAGGCTTTACGCCGTTTACTTTATATGTCCAGCCGCTGCCGTTTCCGCAGTCCTTTTCGGCAAGACCGCCGATTGCTTTAACATAGGATTTGTTCTGATGAACAACAGCGATTCCGTTTTTCCTGCATTCTTCACTCAGCAAATCAAAAACAGTTGTGCCCTCTTTAACATCACATTTCGTTTTGCTGATTAAATATTTCGGATAATCCGCACCATATTGAGCAGCTTTTTCACAGTTTATCGAGAAAGAAACACTTATATTTTGTTCCTTTGTTGTTTTTACCGGAGGCTTCGCCTCAGTTACTTTCTTTGAACTGCTTTTTTCTGAGGACTTTTCCGAAGGTTTTTTCGGAGGCTTCGCCTCGTTCTCTGTTTTTACACTGCTTGTAGCTGAAGGCTTTGTCTTTGTTTCTTTCTTTTCACTGCTTATTTCCGAAGATTTTTCCTCGGTTTCGTCCTTTACGCTATTGATTTCTGTTTTTTCGCTTGATACAGAGCTTTCATCAGCTATGGATACAGTTTCCTTATTCGATATTAAATTCGTTTCATTTTCTGCATTCCTGCCTTTATTGCTTATGCCTATACCAACAGCAAGGCAAACAACAATTAAAGTACAGATAATTGCTATTACTATTTTATTATTCATATACATATAATACCAAATTCTATTTTGATTGACAACAATAAAAATAGAGAGTATAATGCAAATGTGCCGAGAAATGACTGCTAAATCATTTCACGGGGAATGCGGTTGGAATCCGCAGCAGCTCACTCTACTGTATGCAGTTACAAACTCCAACAGCCACTCGGTTAACGGGGAAGGCGGAGCAAGGCCAGCCAACCAAGAGCTAAACCTTATTTTGTTTAACTCTTGGTTGGCTACACTGCAAGCCAGGATATCCGTTTGAGGTGCAAATAATATTTACGGTGAGGTAAAAAGGAATGAAAAAAGTTTTAGCAGCGCTCCTTGCGGTAATGCTTGTTATGTCTGCTTCCATAACAGCATTCGGAGCAACAACAACCGAAGTAGGAAATACGCTTGAATCCGCAGCAAAATTTGCTTTCGGCGGTAAGACTTCTTTTGATGTTACTGAATCAAAAGATTATTATCTTTATCTGATGTCAGGCGACTTTGATGAAAAAATCGAAAAAACATATCTCGATTCCGTTAAGAAAGCACTTGATGACGGAACAAAGTTTGATATCGGAACGCTTGGTCTTATCATCAGCAACCTTTTGATGTCTTTGGAAGATCCGTCTGAATTCGGGGGATATGACCTTTTGGATGTGTTTGAAAAAACAGCACTTTCCGAAAGTGATAATATGTACACTTATATGTACGCAGCTGATATTGCCCTTTTATTTGATTATCCGGAGTTAAACAAACAGCTTTGCGATACAATTATTTCAAAATATACAAAAGGTGTCGGCACTGATTTCTGGGGTGGTTATGGTACCTCAGCTGATGATTTGGCTGTATTCATTTTAACGCTTTGCAATGATTATGATACATACAAGGAATATATTGATGATGCCGTTACGCTTCTGAAAGCATACAACACCGAGGCTGGCTATGACAATTATGGTGCAAACGCAAACTCAACCGCTTTGGCACTTGCAGCTTTTTCTGCCCTTGATGATCAGGAAGCAGCAGATGACGCTTACAACAAGCTTATGCTTTTCTATGATGAAAAAACAGGCGGCTTTACCAGCAATTATGATGATGTTTTAGCAACAAAGGATGCTATTTTCGGATTATCCTATTATGTGCTCCTTGCTGATTTTGATTTCGGCGATTGGGGAGATGACGAAGAAGATCCAGGTCAAGTCGTAAAACCTGTTACACCGATTACAAGTGTTGCAGATAAGAATTCAAACAAAGAAGATAAAAAAGAAACAAATAGCGATAAGGACAAAAACGATTCGCAAAAATCTCCTGCAACAGGCGCAAGCGTAGCTGCTTTCGCAGTATTTGCAATGGCTGCCGCAGGCGGTGTAATGGTTGCAACAAAGAAAAAAGATTAATAAGAACAATAAAAACAGAGCCTTTCTTTCCGAAAGGCTCTTATTTTTTGCGGTGGGGGGCGAGCATTGCTCGTCCGCTTTTTATTTTTTATTCCTATAATGTAATGCTCTTAACGAATTTGCAACGGCAATCAGGCAAACGCCGACATCGCCGAACACGGCAAGCCACATTGCGTTTTCATCAAATATTCCAACGGCACAGCCTGCTATAATCAAAAGCTTAACGGCAATACTGAAAACAATATTTTCCTTAACAATTCGCATTGTTTTGCGTGCTATTCTTCTGCCGACAGGGATTTTTGAAAGACTGTCGCCCATAATAACAACATCAGCCGCTTCAATTGCGGCATCTGCGCCGATTCCGCCCATAGCAACACCCAAATCCGCTTCTGCAAGAACAGGGGCATCATTAATTCCATCGCCTGTATAAAGCACAAGTGTGCCGTCCTGCTTTTTAAGCGCTTTAACCTTTTCAACCTTTTCATCGGGCATAAGCTTTGCATAGTACGCATCCATGCCTGCTTTTTCGGAAATATCCTTTGCAATCGGCTCTTTATCGCCTGTTAACATAACTGTTTTTGAAAAGCCAAGTTTTTTCATTTCGGCAATCGCTTCCTTGCTGTCTGTTTTAATCACATCAGCAAATACGATATCGCCCAAAAATTCTTCTTCACTGCAAAGATAAATTGCCGTGCCGATCAGCTCTGTTTCTTTAAAATCAACACCCGCCGTTGCCATAAGCTTTTCATTGCCTGCAAAATACTTTTTACCGTTTACAACTGCAGAAACGCCCATGCCTGCATAATTCTTCGCATTCTCAATCTTTAAATCATCCGCATAATGCCCGAATGCAAGATTGATTGATTTTGCAATCGGGTGCGTTGAATATCTTTCACAGGCAGCAATAATTGCAAGAAGCTCTCTGTGCTCAACCGTATTTTCACAATGGCAATGCACACATTCGCAATTTACATATTCAAATTTACCGCTTGTAATTGTTCCTGTTTTATCAAAAACGGCAGTGTTGCATCTTGCAAGCATTTCAAGATAATTGCTTCCCTTTATCAGTATGCCCTGCTTTGAGGAAGCGCCAAGCCCTGCAAAAAAGCCAAGCGGAATTGAAATAACAATTGCGCAAGGGCAGGAAACAACAAGGGCAGACAAGCCTCTGTAAATCCATTCACTCCAGCTTTGCTTAAAGAAAAGCGGCGGCACAACAATGATAAGAAATGCAATCAGGCAGACCGCAGGAGTGTAAATTTTCGCAAAACGGCTGATAAATTTTTCAGCGTTGCTCTTCTTGCTGTCTGTATTCTCAATCATTTCAAGAATTCTTGCTGTGGTAGACTCGCTGTACGGCTTCGTTGCCTTGATAACCAGCATGCCGTCTAAATTCACAGAACCGGAAAGCACTTCATTGCCCTCAGACATTGAAACGGGAATGCTCTCGCCCGTTAAAGCAGACATATCAACCTCTGCATTTCCATTCACGATAACGCCGTCCAGATGAATCATCTGGCCCGGATCAACAATAAATTCTTCGCCTGCCTGAACCTCTTCGGGCTGAACCTCAAGCTGTTTGCCGTTTCTGATAACCTTAACAGATTCGGGCTTGTTTTCAATCATATCGGAAATGGATTTTCTGCTTTTACCGACAGCCAGATCCTGCAGAAATTCGCCGATTGTATAAAGCAGAACAACAGCACAGCCCTCAGTATATTCCCCGATTGCAAATGCACCGATTGATGCAATACCCATAAGCAGATTTTCATTGAAAATGTTGCCGTGCATAATGCCCTCAACGGCTTCTTTAATGATAATGAAGCCGACAACATGATAGGAAATGCAGAAGCAAATCAA
>JAIDLO010000010.1 GCA_029050995.1 Eubacterium sp.
CTTAATCATAGACATTATTAATCCCTCCAATTCCAAACAAAAAAATAGGAGCTGCAAGAAAAGTTATTTCTTACAGCTCAAAATAGCACAATTATACCGTCCGAATTAGGACAGTAAACTACAGTATATAAGCGTGAATAGATTTACAACTTTTCTGCAACAGGCGCAATAATCCCATAGGGTATGGCATTACCGCTTATTTCAATTTTATCTGCAGAAAAAGTTATACATCCTTTCACCTCTCTCTTTTTTTAATACGCAATTAGTATATACGATTTCAATAAAATAATCAAGCAGTAAAATATCAGCCTTGCAAAAATGAATAGAATTATGTATATTTGCATAATTTCTGTATATTTTAAACTATTTTATACATATTTCTTGTATATTTACGCATTAGTTTGTATATTTATACAAATATAATGAATTTACTTGACTATGGAATGAAGCGAATATATAATAGGTATCAGTTAAGTTAATTAAGATTAATAAAAGGAGATATAACTTATGAATAAGAAAGACATTAAAAAAGTTGTGCTTGCATACAGCGGCGGACTTGACACTTCAATCATTATTCCTTGGCTTAAAGAAAACTACAACAACTGCGAAGTTATCGCAGTAAGCGGCGATGTTGGCCAGGGTACTGAGCTTGACGGCTTAGAGGAAAAGGCTATTGCAACAGGCGCTTCAAAACTTTATGTTCTTGACCTTAAGGACGAATATGTTGAAGATTACATCTGGCCTTGCTTAAAGGCAGGTGCTGATTACGAAACATACCTTTTAGGTACATCTCATGCGCGTCCTTGCATTGCAAAGGGCCTTGCTGAGATTGCTATCAAAGAAGGCGCAGACGCTATCTGCCATGGCTGTACAGGTAAGGGTAACGACCAGGTTAGATTTGAGCTTACACTTAAAGCTTTCGCTCCGCAGATGGAAATCATTGCTCCTTGGAGAGAGTGGGACATCAAATCTCGTGAAGAAGAGATTGAATATGCAGAGGCACACAACATTCCTCTTAAAATAAACAGAGAAACAAACTATTCAAAGGATAAGAATGTTTGGCATTTATCCCACGAAGGACTTGATCTTGAAGATCCTGCAAACGAGCCGATGTATTCAAAAGAGGGCTTCCTTGAATTAGGCGTTGCTCCTGAG
>JAIDLO010000100.1 GCA_029050995.1 Eubacterium sp.
TATCGGAATGGATTAAATCAACCTCTTCTTCATCAAGAATGTTATTTATTTCGTTATCTGATACTGCCGATAAGCAGATTGCAGGAAACATAACGCACCACCAATTATGCCCCTTGGCTTCCCCTATTTCTATTTTGAGCGCATTATACATACCGCTTGGAAGCGTTATTTCCTCATATTCTCTTGTATTGAAATATTCTTTATCAACATAAGCATTAACGCTGTAATCATAACCGTTTTCTATAATACATTCTTCGGCGGTTTCTTCAAACAAATCAATGTTATTCTCACAGGAATTTATGATTTCATCCAGTGAATTACAATCCATAAAAACGCTCTGCCCTTTTTCAAGTACGGCATCACGCACCTTCAGCTTTAACGCCTGATCTGCTTCATCATCTGAATTCGCAAGAATATGAAGCCTGAATACATCATTCGAAATTCTTTCGCTTGTCTGAATAAATGGTGTTACATAAGCTGAAATAAGTAATAAGAAAAGAAATATAGGTACAAAAATTTTAATTGTTTTATTCATAATAAAAAACCTGCCTTTCAAATTTGATTGTAGGCAGGTTTAAATTATTTTATTCAACGATTTTGCAGCCTTTATTAACAGGCGTACAAAGCAAAATATCTTTTGCATAGGCTTTTAATTCTTCAGAAGCCTTTACAGCATCCTCTTTATTTTCGAAAATTCCGAAAACTGTTGGGCCGCTTCCGCTCATACAAAAGCCTTTTGCATTATTATTTTTAATAACCTCTTTGATATTAATACGGTTAGGTACTTCAATAAACTGCTCAAAAACATTTTCCATTTTAGAACAGATTTCGCCCAAATCTCTGGATTGCATTGCACAAAGCATTCCGAGTTTATCAGGCGTATGTGTTTTACCGAAAAGGTCAAACTGCTTATAAGCAAAAGCTGTGTTTACATCAAAGTCCGGCTTGGCAAGGAGAATATAGCATTTTCGCAATGGCTTTACTTTGCTTAAAACATCCCCTATTCCCTGTGCAAGGAGTGTTCCGCCTGTTATACAAAACGGAACATCAGCACCGATTTTAACACCGATTCTGCAAAGCTCTGCTTCAGTCAGTTCTGTGTTATAAATTTTATTCAAAGCAACAATGACTGCTGCGCCGTCAGCGCTTCCGCCTGCAAGTCCGGCAGCGTGCGGAATTCGTTTTACGATATCAATATTGATTCCTTTATTCTTCCTTTTTGTTGCCACAAAAAAGGCTTCTGCGGCTTTCCAGGCGATATTTTTGTTATTCAAAGGAATATCATCAATATTGCAGGATATACTGATTGCTTTTGATTTGTTTTCTGTTACGGTTACTGTATCGTAAATACCAACGCTCTGCATAATCATAAACAAATCATGATAACCATCGTTTCGTCTGTTTACAATATCAAGCATTAAATTTATTTTTGCATATGCTTTAACCTTAACTTCCATGTGTCTCCTTTAATTCGTTAACAAATTCTCCTATTTTATCTATTGCTTTTTTGATATTTTCAATGGAATAGCAATATGATACTCTGATAAAGCCCTCGCCGCAATCGCCGAATGCAGTTCCGGGAACAACTGCAACATGCTTTTCCATAATGAGCCTTTCACAGAATTCATCACTGGAAAGACCCGTTGATTTAATACAAGGGAATATATAGAATGCACCCTCTGGTTCAAAGCAGTCAAGACCGATTTCACGAAATGCATCTACAGTAAATCTGCGGCGCATATCGTAGTCCTCACGCATTTTAGTTATATCCTTGTCGCCGTGCTTTAAAGCGTCTATAGCAGCGTGTTGGGAATTCGTAGGTGCGCTCATAATTGCAAATTGATGCAGCTTTGTCATTTGAGCGATCACAGGCTCAGGACCTAAGGCATAGCCAAGGCGCCAGCCTGTCATTGAATATGATTTTGAAAAGCCGTTTATAACAATTGTTCTTTCCTGCATTCCATCAAGTGAGGCGATTGAACAATGCTCTTCCTTGCCGTAAGTAAGCTCGCTGTATATTTCATCAGAAATAACGAAAAGATTGTGCTTGATTATAATTCCTGCAATTGCTTCAAGCTCATTCTTGCGCATTACTGCACCCGTTGGGTTATTCGGATAAGGCAAAACCAAAAGCTTTGTTTTATCGGTTATTGCGTTTTCAAGTGTTTCTGCATCAAGCTTAAAATTATTTTCTTCCTTTGTTAGAAGCGGAATAGGTACACCGCCGCATGTTTCAACAATCGGTTTGTAACATACAAAGGAAGGCTCAATAACAAGCACCTCGTCCCCGTCTGAAATAAGCGTTCTGATTGCCATATCAATACCCTCTGAGCCGCCTACTGTTACGAGTACCTCTTTTTTCGGGTTGTAATCAATTTTAAATTTTCTGCTGTAATATTTGCAGATTTCTTCTCTTAATGCTAAAAGACCGGCATTGGCAGTATAGCGCGTTGCCCCTTTATTAAGATAATCAATTGCCGTTTTTCGGATATGCCAAGGGGTAAGAAAATCCGGCTCACCAACACCGAGAGAAATGACATCATCCATTTCCTCGGCAATGGAAAAGAATTTTCTGATTCCGCTTGGTTTTACATCAACAACCTTTTTGTTTAAAAACTTGCTGTAATCTAACATAGGGAAACAATCCCCCTATCATCCTTAAAATCCTCAGCGAAAACAACACCTTGATCTTTGTATCTTTTTAAAATAAAGTGCGTTGCGGTTGAAATAACACCCTCAAGCGGAGAAAGTCGGTTTGCAACAAACATTGCAACCTCCTGGAATGACTTATCATTTACCATAACTGCAAAGTCAAAGCCGCCGCTCATAAGATAAATAGATTCAACCTCTTCAAGCTGAGCGATTTTGTTTGCAACTTCATTAAAGCCATGATCGTGTTTTGGCTGAACTTTGATTTCAATTAAAGCAGTTACGGTTTCAACCTCTGCTTTATCCTTATTTATAATCGCTTTGTATCCCTTAAGAACGCCTGTATCTTCAAGAAGCTTTATATCTTTTGCAACCTCTTTTTCTCTTTTAAAAAGAATATCTTAAATTTCTTTTTAATATAATATGCATTTCTCTGAAAATAAATCAAGAACAAGACTTATTTGAGTTTCATTTTGTTCATGTAAATTATAATAAATATGTTTAATTATATTATAAGTTGATGATTTAGCATTAACAGAAGCAAAAGCGACTGCAATTTTAAAATGTTCAATAACAATTTTTTTCATTTTGTCATCAAATGGATTTGATCCAGAAA
>JAIDLO010000101.1 GCA_029050995.1 Eubacterium sp.
AAATTAATTTAATAATAAAATAGTAATTTAGTATTCTAAACTATTGAAATGCGCGTTCATTTGTAGTATTATGAAATGACGAGTAACATATGAGAGGTATTTATATGAACGAAAAAATCCATGCCTTTCGGATTAAATATAAAAACAATCCGGGCTGGTATTGGCTGATTGCCACTGTGTTTTTATTTCCTATACTTCCTGAATATATAAGCCCGTTTATTCTTTTTGCCGCATTTATCGTATTTAAAAGGCAATGGACGAGAGAGGGCAGAAAAGCCAAGGTTGGAACACTCGGAAAGCTTGAATTATGTTTTATGAGCCTTGCTCTTTTAAGCGCCCTTTGGTCTGACAGCAAGCTGGATACGCTTGGTGCGGCAGGCTTGTGGTGGGGTATGTTCCTAATACAGGTTATGATTTATAACCTTGTGAACACAAGAAAAAAAATAGACAATGTACTGAAAACCATAACATTGAGTGCAACTGCAAACGGAATCATCGGCGCCATTCAGATTTGCACTTATCTGCTTTATGATTTAGGCTATATAAGCAAAAAATTTGTTTTTATAACACCTTTTTATAAAAATCTGGACTATGCAGTTTATTCATGGCTTCCGTTCAGAATAAACACAAAAACTTTTGATGACAGAGCAAGCGGATTCTATTCCAATCCGAATTTACTCTGCACCTCTATGCTTGTTGCATACCCGATTTCAATTTATCTGTTCCTGAATGCGAAAAACAAGAAGCAGAAATTTTTCTACTTTATGGCAAACCTGATTATCAGCGCAGGAATCAGCTCTACATTAACAAGAGCAGGCTGCGTTATTGCATTATTAGGCTGGGTATTTATGTTCGTCATTCTTGCAAAAAGGCATGCAAAAGAGCTTTTAACGATTTTTCTTCCGACTGTCGGAATCATTGTGCCTTCCATTTTAACAAGATACGGATTTATCTTTACAAGCAATTCAATTGTATCCGACGCTCCGCCAGTAGATACCGACAATATAGTGAGCAATTACATAGCGAATTATACAAATACCGAAAACTTTATTACAGCACAAAGGTCCACAAACGCACACCTTGAAATCTGGCAGAGCGTTTGGGATTATATAACAAATCACATCCATGTTTTCATTGGCGGACTTGGCTTCGGATGCGAAAGCACAGGCGCATTTCTGCTTGAAAACTATAATTTAAACAAGCCGCATGCGCACAATTTTATTTTTGAAATCTGGGCAGAGCTTGGAATCATCGGCTTAGTGCTTTTATTTGCAATTATATGCTGCACCTTTGGAAAGCTGATGGAAATCAACGCAAACAACGGCAAAAAGTTTGATTTGGTTTTCTGCGTATTTACAAGCCTTATGCTGCTTTTGCTGTTCGGACTGAGCGATTATATCTTCAATTCTCCAAAGCAAATTATACTGTTTATGATTGTAATAGGACTGACGCAGGCAATAAGCCAATGCTATGATAAAACGCTGATTAAATCAACAGATGATTTGATGAAAGCAACATCAAAAACATTTAAAGAAATCGTTAAACTAAAAAAATAGTTAATTCCCTTAAAAGAAAGAGATCATTATGACAAAGACAAAAAAAGCAGTTATTTCTGCAATCGCTATCCTGCTTGCAATCATACTTGCCGCAGGCGCATACATATTATTCGGAGTTATCGGAATAGAGGAAAAACGCGTTTTCCCTGAAAGCGCAATTGTTGAAGCGGGAAAAACAAACGGCGAAACACTGATAGATGACACAGCAGTTTATCAGAAAATGAACGGCTTTGGCGCATCTGCCTGCTGGTGGAGCAAGGATGTCGGCGGCTGGGAAAACAGCAAGGATATCCTTTCCTTTTTATACAGCAAGGAAAACGGCATAGGTCTTAATATTTACCGTTACAATCTCGGTGCCGGTTCAAAGGATGACGAAAATCTGTATGTTCAAGGAAACAGAACCGAATCCTTTATGAAGGCAGACGGAACATATGATTTTACAGCTGATGCAAATGCACAGAAAGCACTTGCACAGGCAAAGGCACTTGCAGGCGATGATTTAAGAGTTACGCTGTTCTGCAACAGTGCGCCTGCTGCAATTACGAAAAACGGAAAGGGCTATGGCTCTGCAAGAAAGGATGAAGATCCTTGGGAATGCAACCTTGATGAAAAGAATTACGGCGCATTTGCAGACTATTGCTACAATACAGCAGAATACTTTTTAAAGCAGGGATACAGAGTTACCGAGGTTTCCCCGATTAACGAACCTCAGTATGCATGGAGTGCATGGTTTAATGAGGACGGAAGCTATTCTATGAATCAAGAAGGCTGCCATTATTCAAAGCAGCAGGCTACTGACTTGCTGAATGTTATGGTTAAGAAATTCAAAGGCAGCGAGGTTGACGAAAAAGGCTGCAAGGTTTCCATGTTTGAATCCGGTGCCGCTGAGGGTAAAGGTACTACTGCGGCAGCTTATGTTGACTCTATTATTGGCAAAGGACCGAAATATGCTTTCAAGAATAAGCAATTAAGAGATTATTTTGATTCTGTAAGCATGCATTCCTATTGGTCTGATGAAACAGCAAAAAGGGCTACTGCCGATTACTTTGCTGAAAAATATTCAAACTATGATATTGTTTGCTCTGAATACTGCCAGATGCGAAATGATGAAAACACAGGCGTATTTGATTTAATCAGCAAAGAAGAAAACGGAACAAACGGTATGACCATTGAATACGGCGTAGCTATGGCAGATGTTATTATAAATGATTTAACCATTATGAATGCGATTGAATGGGATTGGTGGCTTGGCTGTGCTTACGGTGTTTATACCGACGGCCTTGTTTACATCAATGCCGAAAATCATTCCGATATTCAGACATCAAAGCGTTTATGGTGCCTTGGTAATTTCTCAAAATTCATTGATGAGGGTGCAGAAAGAATTGCCTGCACCTCAGGTGTTGAAAATCTGAAAAGCTGTGCATTCAAGAATCCGAACGGCGAAACCGTTATCGTTTATTCAAATTCATCAGCAAAGGATTTAACAACATCATTAAAGAGCTTGAATGCAGGCAATATCGAGGTTTACACAACAAGCGCTGAATATGATCTTAAACAAACTTATACAGGCAAAAAAACAGATGCGCTTACGATAAAGGCGCAATCTGTAGTTACAGTTGTTATAAAATAAAAGGAGAACAGAAAATGGCAGAGGAAACAAAAATCAAATCTTCACTTTTTGGATATTCAAAAAAAGCAGTTGACGAGGCTATTGAAAAGCTGAATACAGAAAGCAGCAAAAAAGCAGCAGAGCTTGAAGCAAAGCTTTTGCAGGAGCAAAAGAAAAATGCTATGCTTCAAATGGAAATAAAAATGCTTCAGGAATGCAACAAAGACCTTGAGGTAAAATTCAATGAAATTGAGGACAGCGTTGGCGCAATAAACGCTGAAAACGCTGAGCTTAAAAAGGTTATCAAAGAGCAGACAGACAGAGTTGCAGAAGCAATCAGCGAGGTTGAAAAAGCACAGGCAATCATAAGCGAAAAAGAAATCGTTATCAATTCTATCCGAAATGAAAAAGACCAGCTTGATTCCGATTACACAGGCATTCTGAATACCTTTAATGAGCTTAAAGCGGATATAACAAGAAGCCGAATTATCATTGACGAAAAGGACAAGCAGATTGAAACGCTCAATTCAAAGCTTAGCAAATACCAGATGCGATATGATGATCTTTTGAAGAAATCGGATGAAATATCACGCAACATTATCAATTCCGGCAGTGAATTTGACAAGAAGATTTCTGAATTAAGAGAATGCACAAATCAAATGAAGCTTCTTATCGCTGAAGCAGAATACACCTTTAACGAAACCTCAATGCATGTTTCAAGCTTTATCAATGTTACTGCAAATCATACAGAAATTTCAGACAAGAAAGAGGAAAAGCCAAAGGCTTCTACTACTGAAATACATATTTCATAACAGCGTTATGCATAAGAAAAAGACTTGTTCACAATGAACAAGTCTTTTTTATTGTATACATCTTAATAGAGTCTTTGCTTTACGGGCTGATATTCGCCGTTTTTAATCGTTTTCCATGATTTCTTGATTGAGCGGCGGGCATATTTCAGAACCCCCTTAAAGGTTGCCTTTGTATCCGCATCTATGGATTTCCATGCCTGCTTAGCACCCTTGATTGATGCAAAAACATGATCCTTAACATCAAGCAAGCCGTGCTGATTAATACCGTTTACCATAATTTCAAGAACCTTACCCAAGGCTGCACGCTGTTCATCGCTGACATTTCCTACAACATCATTGAAAACAAGGTCTGAAAGCTTGCTCTTATTCGTAATCTCCTCTGCCGTATCAAGCTGATCGCCGACAAATTTCCAGGAAAGGAAATCATGCTGCATAGCACCGATAAAGCGTTTACTTTTAACAATCATATAATCATCATCATGCGCAAGCATCATACCGATAAAGGAAGACTGCGGAATAATATGCTTATATTTCGGAAGCATTTCGGCATAAGCCTCTTTGCTGTAATAGTCATAATTTGCAAGACCGGGGCCGTCATTATTATAAAGCGCAACAACTCTGTCACGCACCTCTTTCGGCGAATTCATTAAAGCATACTGCGCAACATAACCGCCCTTTGAATGACCGCAGACAATAATATCGCCGTCATATCTTTTTGCAACCTCAGCAAGGTATTCAATAGAAAGCGCATCAGACGGTGTGCCGCCATAAGCAACGATATCGGCATCCTCCTGCCAGCCGACAAGCGTATCATCCGTTCCTCTGAAGACAACAAGAATTTTTCCATCCGGCAAAAGGAATGTGCCGGCATTAAACTGAACGGCAGGCTTTGTTTCAAACTTACTCTGGCAGGCAAGTATTTTCATTTCAGCAAATCTTTTTTGCTTTGCCATTTCCATCATAAGCATACTGATTTGCTTAACAAGAACAAGCCCAACCGGTTTATGCTTGTTGCCCCTGTGTGCAAAAAGCTTATTGCAGGCATCTTCAAATGAGATTGGCTCATCATCAAAGCTTGCGGACACAACCTCTTCAAAAGGCATATAAAAGCAGCAGCAGAGCGCAACATTATCTGCATCCATAAACGGCTTTTCCTTAAAAGAGATATTGCCATAATTTTTAACATAATCCATTACTGTAGCCATAAATTCTCCCCCAGACTTTATATCTTAATTAAATTTTATAACAATTTACTGCAAATAGCAAGAGAATGTTGATTTAAAATTAAATATACAAAAAGGGGGTTGGAATTCCAACCCCATAAATTTATTGACCTTTTGCAAAGGAACGAACGCGGAATTTTGCGCCGCAGCCTTCGCAGATTTTTCTTGAAGCCTCAATATCCTCTTCGGGAATAACATCAACAACCGTCATACGAACATCATCGCAGTATTGAACACATTCTCTTGTAAAATCAAGCATAGCATCAAAAGCAATTCCAGGATAAATATTTCTTGTTATCTTATCATACTTTTCCGATGTTGTATCATTCAGAGAAACAGATATACAATCCAATACAGCGCAAAGCTCCTTTGCAGTCGGCTTTTCATTAATCAAATCGGAAAGGCCGTTTGTATTTAATCTGAGCTTAATACCTGGATGCGTTTCCCGCATATACTTTGCAGTTGCAATAAGATTATCATAAGCATTCGTAGGTTCGCCGTAGCCGCAGAACACAACCTCTCCAACACCGCTGAAATCAAATGCATCAATCGCATTTTTGATATCCTCCATTGTTGGTTCGGTATCAAACCAAAGCCTTTCGGCATCGCCCACTGCATCCCCCTGTGAACGAATGCAAAATGCACAGCGGCAAGGGCATTTATTTGTTATATTCAGATAAACTCCGTCTCCGAGTCTGTAAACAATATCTGTTTTCATATGAACATCTCCTAATTAAATAATTGCGTAATAATATTTTTTTTGAATTTAATTTTATCAAGCGCGGCAGCAAGAATAAGGAAAACCGCCAGGCTGCCAACAGGCTGAATCCAACCGCTTGCAAAAGCAGAAGCAACAGCAAATTCAGAACCGAACATAATATATTCTGCAATCAAATAGCCAAAGAATGTTACAAGCGTTGTTGGAACAAGCATAAGGCAAATCTGCCAATTCAGTATTCTATCATCTTTTTTCTTCCTTTTCAAGTAAATACGCATCAATACAAACGGAATCGCATTCAGCGCTTTTATGATTACTGTTGCAGGTGCATAAACAGCAAAGCCTGTTGCCAAATCTGCAATTGCTGCGCCTGCCGAAGCAGCAAAAATTGCACAAGGACCGGGCAATATGCACGAGGCAAGATAAATGATTGAATCTCCAAAGTGAACATAGCCATGACCAACAGGAAACTGAATTACTGCCGTTCCAACTGTTATCAGCGCAGTAAACAACGCCGTTGTTGTTAAAAGCAATATTTTATTCTTTTTCATTGTTTTTACCTAACCTATATAAATACTTTTCAAAATCAACACCATCATTTCGGTTTTGTACATTTGAATTCTTAATCACAAGAGAAATAAACTCTGTTGCTGTTTGAACAGCACTGAAAACATCGCTTCCCGAAAGTACCTTTCCCATAACGATTGAGGCAAGCAGATCACCCGTTCCCGAATAGCTGCCGCCCTCATAAAAATCAGAATAAAACATTTCACATCTGTTCTTTTCAAAAACGGCATTTCCGATTTTGTTATCTTCCTTTATACCTGTTACAACAACGGACTTAACGCCGTTTGAAAGCAGAATTTCAGCACCCTTCTGAATATCGCTTTCCCCTGTTAACAGTTTAAGCTCTGTTACATTCGGCGTTACAATATCGGCGGAGAGGGCAAGCGTTTTTATCTTTTCACAAAGTGCATCCGTAAAGCCGTCATATCTTTGCCCGTCATCCCCCATTACAGGGTCTGCAAGCAGAACAGCGTTTGAATTTTTGGTAAACGCAAGAACTGCATCAACCTGCTTTTCATCAGAAAAATAGCCCGTTAAAATGCCGTCAAACGAAAAGCCAAGCTTATTCCATTCATTGAAAAACAACGGCATATATTCCGTTAAATCAACCTTTTCATAGCTGCTGTAACCTGTCTGGGCAGAAAGAACAGCTGTTGGCATCGGATGCGCCTCTATTCCCAAAACAGAAATTATCGGAATACCGACACCGAGCGAGCATTTACCGAAGCCCGACAAATCATTTATTAATGCACATTTTTTCATACGCGTCATTTCCCTGTTGATTAATTGTTGGTGTTATTATATAATATCAATGGCACTAAATATATATGCAATTTTAACTATTTTTTAAGGTACAGTTTTATGAGCAAATATGATGAATTATACAATATAATAAAAAAAGAAATTACAACTGAGCAATTATTACCGGGAGCAAAGCTTCCGTCTATCCGAAAAGCTGCTGCAATTTACGGTGTCAGCCGAACAACCGTACAGAATGCTTACTTTGCCCTTGCGGCAGACGGCTTTATTATCAGCGAACCGCAAAGCGGATATTACATCGCATACAAGAAAGCAAAGAAAACGGAAGAAAAAAAGCAGACCGGCAAAAGAAATATCCTATACGATTTCAAAAGCGGAAATGCAGACAAAAATAGTTTTGAATTCAACCTATGGCGAAGATATATGAAAAACGCTTTAAGGCAGGATGAAAAGCTTTTAAGCTATGGCGAAGTGCAGGGCGAGTATGAATTAAGGGATGTTCTTTCCGATTATATAAGAGAGAAAAGAAATGTTATATCCTCGCCGAACAGAATTGTAATCGGCACAGGACACCAGAGCCTGCTTGGCATTTTATGCTCGCTGATTGATGAAAAAGGAACAGTTTCCTTCCCCGATAAAAGCTTTGTTCAGGGGGCAAGCCTGTTCGGCGATTACGGCTTTGATGTTAAGTACAGATACAAGGATGCAGACATCATTTATGTTTCGCCGTCACATATGAACAAGCGAGGCGATGTTATGCCGAACAGGAGAAGAATTGAGCTTGTTGAGCATTCCTCAAAAAACAAAAGCCTTATTATAGAGGATGATTATGAAAGCGACTTTCAGTACAGCGGTACCCCTGCCCCGTCCCTTCACGCACTTGCAGGGGGCGGAAATGTTGTTTACATCAGTTCCTTTTCAAACCTGCTTTTACCCTCTATCAGAATCAGCTTTATGGTACTTACCGAGGAGCTTGCAGAAAAATATGAACGAGAGCTATACAAATACAACCAGACGGCAGGTAAAACAGAGCAGATTGCCCTATCCCAATACATACGGGACGGACACTTGAAAGCACAAATCCGAAAAACAAGAAGATTTTATACAACGAAAACAAAAAACTTTGCCGCTTTACTTTCGGAAGAATTCAAAAATGCCAAAATTGAGATAAGCGAAAATGCGCTGAAAATCATTATGCGTATTCCATTCAGCAAGAGCCTTGATGTTTTTGAAGAAAACGGAATAGCTGTTTTAACAGAAAGCTATGAAAACGGCATATTGAAAATGATTTTGAATCCAAGTGCTGTTAACGAAGATGCGTTTGAAGCTGCTATACAAGCGTTGAAACAAGTGTTAAATTAAGAAAATTCGTTCTAATAGTCCGATAAATAGGACTATGCGTTTCATTCCTATTGCAATTGAAATTCGTTTTGATAAAATGAATTTGTAAGGAGGAGTTCACTATGAAAAAGTTTTTAAACAACACAATTATTTCAATCGCAGGTATTATTGTAGGGTACTTTGCAATATCGCTTCCGTTTCATCTTTTTGATCAATTAACAGGTATGCAGATGCGCATGATCTTTGTTGCAGAAATCATTATTTACTTTGCAATCTTTTCTGCCTTTTTTCTTATCAAAGAACACAAGGAGAATTGCAGAAAAAAGGAGCAGGAATACCAGAAAAGGCGCAATGAAAGAAAGCAAGCCCTTGACGGAATAAGAATAAGCAGCTTTGATTTTGCGGCATAAAAAATATTATTTACTTTAGGAATTATTTATATTACAATATATCTTAATCGGAGGATATATAATATGAAATATTCTAAGCCTGTTTTGAAAAAGCACATCAATATAACGGATGATTTCTGGAACGAAAAAATTGAACTGATCAGAACAGAGGTTATACCGTATCAATGGAAAGCACTGAATGATGAAATAGAAAATGCTGAGCCAAGCTATTCTTTCAGAAATTTCCGCCTTGCCAGAAAATGTATAGAGGACAGACAAAAAGGAATTACAACCCCTGTTTTTCCGACAAATGAATGGCATTATACACCAAACGGCAAAAATGAGGATTCTTTCTACGGCTGGGTTTTTCAGGATTCGGATTTATATAAATGGATTGAAGCTGTTTCCTATTCTCTTGAAAATACCGCAGATGTAAAGCTAGAAGCCCTTACAGACAAGGCGATAGATTTAATCTGCAACGCACAAGCAGAAAACGGATACATAGATACATTTTATACAATAAACAACCCTGAAAAAGCGTTTACGAATTTAAGAGATCATCACGAGCTTTACTGCTTCGGGCATCTTGCTGAAGCCGCAGTTGCTTATTATAACGCAACAGGCAAGGATAAGCTGTTGAACGCAACCTGCCGATTTGCAGACTTACTTTGCGAGGAATTCGGCGAGAATGGCAAAGCAGGATATGACGGCCACGAAATTGCTGAAATGGCACTTACCAGACTGTATGAAGCAACTGGCAAGGAAAAATACTTGACACTTGCAAAGCGTTTGATTGATAACAGAGGAACGAAGCCATACTACTTTGATATTGAACATAACAAAGATACCGGCGAAAAACTTGATTATTTTTACAATCAGGCACATCTTCCTGTTAGAGAACAGAACGAAGCCGTAGGCCACGCAGTAAGAGCAGTTTATCTTTACAGCGGAATGGCTGATGTTGCAAGATACACAAATGACAAAGAGCTTTTCAATGTCTGCAAAACACTTTTTGATGATATGATTGAAAAGAAAATGTATATAACAGGCGGAATAGGATCAACCAATCACGGAGAGGCATTTACATTTGCATATGACCTGCCGAACGACCTTGCCTATGCCGAAACCTGTGCATCGATCGGGCTTGTTTTCTTTGCAAGAAGAATGCTTCAGGCTGATTTTAATTCCAAATACGCAGATATTATGGAACGCTGCCTTTACAACGGAATCCTTTCGGGAATGGCTGAGGACGGAAAATCATTTTTCTATGTGAATCCGCTTGAGGTAAATCCTGAAGCCTGCAAAAGAGATTCTCGCAAAAGCCATGTTAAACCGATTCGCCAGAAATGGTTTGACTGTGCCTGCTGCCCGCCGAATATAGCAAGGCTGATTTCCGATTATGCTGAATACTGCTTTACCGAAACAGACGATACTTTTTTCATCAATCTTTATCAAGGCGCTGAAATAAAAAATGATAAAGCGGATATAAAAATGGATTCGGATTATTTAAACAGCGGAAAAATCACTGTAAAGATAAAAGTGAAAACACCGTTTAAAATCGCTTTCAGAATTCCCGAATGGAGCAGTAATTTTAAATTCAGCAAAGAAAATCCTTTTATCAAAAACGGATATGCCTATTTTGATATTGAAAAGGATGAAGAAATCACTGCTGAATTTAACCCCGAAATCAAGATTATCAAATGCAATCCCAATGTAAGAGAAAACATCGGAAAGGTTGCTGTTACAAGAGGGCCGATTGTTTACTGCCTTGAGGAAGTAGACAACGGCAAAAATCTGCAATTATTAAGGCTTTCCAGAAAAGCGAAATTCAGCTTTGACGGAGAGAAGATAACGGCAAACGGATACAGAGAAGAGATTACATCAAAAAAGCTTTACGCAGAATACAATGACGCTTTTGAAAAGCCTGTTCGCCTGCAGTTTATACCATACAGCAAATGGGCAAACAGAGGCGAAAACGAAATGAGCGTTTACATAAGATATTAAAATTAGGCAATGAAGAGTAATCCGAACCTGCCAAAATGCAGTATTAAAGCGAATTTAGAATTTTTCACTGTTGCCTTGCGTCAGCAAGG
>JAIDLO010000102.1 GCA_029050995.1 Eubacterium sp.
GTGTGATGAAAGATTAAGTATTTCTGCTGATTATGAAAGCGGCATTGTATGAAATCAAATAAAAGTATTGAGATTTCAATGCCGTACATAACGATTGATGAGTATCCGCCGCTTTTTGATTTATATAATTTTATTGATTACGGCGAAAGTAATTTTGAAGCGTGGTATGTTGATATAAACCACAGGATAAGGCACAATACTGCCAAGGCTGTTACGCTGAATGTGAATGATGAAATTATTTCCTCGGCAATTTTTTCCTCAATATATGAGAATAATGCAGTTTTAACAGGTGTGCAGACGAAGCCCGAATTCAGAAAAATGGGCTATGGTTCAGCCCTTGTTTCTTCTATGTGTTGTGATTTCGGCGGAACGGTTTATCTAATGCGTGAAAGCGGAAGAAATGAAAGCTTTTATAAAAAGCTTGGATTTGAAAATATAGGAAAATGGAGAATGTATAAATGAATCCCTTTTTTAATATAGACGAAAAGATTTTAAATGCATCAGACAGAGCTATCAAAAAATGCAAGCCTCAGTTTGAAAAAATAGAAGAGATTGCAGAGTATAATCAATTCAAAGTGCAGTCTGCTTTTATTGAATTCGGTATTTCCGAAAGCCATTTTGTTTCAAGCACAGGCTATGGCTATGATGACAGAGGCAGAGATACGCTTGATAAGGTATGGGCAAAAGTGTTCGGTGCTGAAGATGCACTTGTGCGCCACAACTTTACCTGCGGAACACATACGCTTGCAACAGCCTTGTTCGGTGTTCTCCGACCGGGAGATAAAATGCTTGCGGTTACTGGTACGCCTTATGATACGATACATAATGTGATTGGTATTTCGGGAAGCGGAATGGGCTCTTTAAAGGATTTCGGCGTTTCCTATGATGAAGTTCCTTTGAAGAATGAAAGGCTTGATTATGCGGCTATAGAAAAGGCTGTAGACGATAGCGTAACGATGGTGTATATTCAGAGAAGCAGGGGATATGAGCTTCGCCCAAGCCTTCTTATAGAAGAAATTGAAAAGGTAGTTAAAATCGCAAAAAAGAAAAACCCCAATGTTATTGTTATGGTTGATAACTGCTACGGCGAATTTGTGCAGAAGCAGGAACCGACTGATGTCGGCGCAGATTTGATTGCAGGCTCACTTATTAAGAATGCAGGCGGCGGCATTGCAACAACAGGCGGTTATATTGCAGGCAGAAAAGATTTGGTTGAAAAGTGTGCTTATCGCTTAACGACCCCCGGACTCGGCAGAGAGGTTGGCGCAACGCTCGGACACAACAGAGAGCTCTATATGGGTCTTTTCTATGCACCGCATACGGTAGGCGAGGCATTAAAAAGTGCCGTTTATATTTCTGCAATGTTCTCTGATTTCGGCTATGATACAACACCTGCTTATGATGCCGAAAGAGGAGATATTGTTCAGTCTTTAGGATTGGAAAACCCTGAAAGCCTTGTTGCATTCTGCCAGGGTGTTCAGAACGGAAGCCCGATAGACAGCTATCTTTCCCCCGAACCTTGGGATATGCCGGGCTATGACAGTAAGGTTGTTATGGCAGCAGGTGCGTTTACGCTTGGTTCGTCCATAGAATTATCGGCTGATGCACCGATAAGAGAGCCGTATTATGCGTGGATACAGGGCGGCTTGAATTTCCATAGTGCAAAGCTTTGTGCTATGCTTGCTGCGCAGAAAATGTTAGAAAAAGGATTGTTGAAATAATGTATAACTATAGTGGAATTAAGCCTGAAATCATAGAGCTGTTATCTCTGAATAGGTTTAATGATTCAAAGGAATTTTATGAAGCGCATAAAGAGGAATTAAAGCAGGGTGCAACAATTCCAATGCGGCAGATTGTGCTTGATTTATCTGATATAATGAGCGAGCTTGATCCGCTTGCAGATTTAAACCCTGTTTATTCTGTTTCAAGAATAAGAAGAGATACAAGGCGAACAAAAAGCAAAATGATGTATCGTGAAAATCTTTGGCTTATGCTCAGAAGAAATAAGGTTGCTTATCCTTTTGCGCCTTTTTATTGGTTTGAATTTCTGCCTGCGGGCTATGCGTTTGGCTTGGGTATGTGGACGCAGAAGCCGTCGCAGTTTGATGTTGTAAGGCAGAAAATTCTTGAAGAGCCTCAAAGATGGCTTGATGCAGTTAAGGCTACTGAGGAAGCAGGCTTAACCTATGGCACGCGTGATTATTATAAAAAAGACAAAGTGCCGGATGCGCCTGAGGAATTAAAGCAGTATCTTAATGCAAAAAATATGGAATTTGTACGCTGGAATTCGGATTTAAGCAATATTGCTTCGGAAAAGCTGATTGATGAATTAAGGCTTATGCTGGATATTTCATCGCCTATGTATCAGTTTTTAATTGAGGCTTATGATAAAGCAGTTAGTGAGGGGTTAATAAATGCAGATGATTACAGAAGATAAATTGATGAGATTAAAAAGCGGAACCGATATAAGAGGTGTTGCCGTTCAAACTGAAACAGAAGAAATTGAATTAACGGATGAAGTTGTTGAAAAAATCTGCACTGCATTTGTTCTCTGGCTCAGAAAAAAAGAAAACAAGGAAGATTTAAAAATTGCAGTCGGCCACGATTCAAGAATTTCGGCAGACAGAATCATGAATGCGGCAATCAAAGCATTTACGGCAGAGGGTGTTACTGTTTATGACTGCGGTCTTTCTTCAACGCCAGCAATGTTTATGTCTATTGTGCTTGATATAAAAGCTGATGCTTCTCTTGAAATAACTGCTTCGCATCATCCTTATCAGAGAAACGGACTGAAATTCTTTACAAGAAACGGCGGTCTTGAGGGCAACGATGTTAAAGATATTCTTCATATTGCTTATTCTGCTGAACTTGGAAACAAAGCGGGAAGCGTTGTAGAGTATGATTTTATGCGTGTTTACTGCGAGCATCTCAGAAATAAAATTGTTGAAGAGGTTGCAGACGGAGCAACGCCGCTTAAAGGACTTAAAATATCTGTTGATGCTGGAAACGGTGTCGGCGGATTTTATGCGGAAAATGTACTTAAACCGCTTGGTGCAGATGTCAGTGCAAGCCAATTTTTAGAGCCAAATGGAATGTTTCCGAATCATATTCCAAATCCCGAAAACAAGGACGCGATTGCCTCGGCATGTGAAATGGTTAAAAAATCAAATTCAGATTTTGGACTTATTTTTGATACGGATGTAGACAGAATGGGCTGTGTCAGTGCAAGCGGCGATGAAATAAACAGAAACCGCCTTGTAGCGCTCGCATCTGTTATTGCACTTAATGGTAATGCAGGTGGTACTGTTGTTACAGACAGCCTTACATCAGACGGATTAAGAGCATTTATTGAAAAGGATTTAGGCGGTAAACAGCTTCGCTTTAAGCGTGGATATAAAAATGTTATTGATAAATCAATCGAACTCAATAATGCAGGCATAAATTCTCCGCTTGCTATTGAAACAAGCGGACACGCTGCACTGAAAGAAAACTATTTTCTTGATGACGGTGCATTTCTTGCAACGAAAATCGTTATTCTTCTTGCAAAGCTGAATAAGCAGGGTAAATCTATTGATGATTTAATCAGAAATCTCAAAGAGCCTGCTGAAAGCATTGAAATCAGAGTGCCGATTTTACTTGATGATTTTAAAGCATATGGCGAAAGTGTAATTGCAGAATTAACGAAATATGCTGAAAATCGGGAGGGCTGGCAGGTTGAACAGGAAAACTATGAGGGTGTTAGAATCAATGTAGACGGCGGATGGTTTTTGCTTCGTCTTTCTGTTCATGATCCGATTCTTCCGCTTAATCTTGAAAATGATAATGCCGGTGTTTCTGTTGAAATTGCAAAGGAATTAAAAGCGTTTCTTTCCGCATTTGATAAGCTTGATTTGAAAAATTTTGATTAAGGTGTTTTATGCTTCGTTTTATTTTTGGCCGTTCAGGCTATGGAAAAACTGAATACTGCTTTAAAGAGATTGAAAAGCTCGTTAAAAGCGGAGAAGAAAATATACTGCTCATTACGCCTGAGCAGTATAATTTTACTGCTGAGCGCAGGCTTCTTTCCGCTCTTGGCGAAAGTGAGATCAATAAGGTTGAAAATTCTTCGTTTTCACGACTGAGCAATGAAGCCTCAAGGCTCTATGGCGGGGAAAATCTTCCTGTTCTTTCAAAAGGCGCAAAAGCCGTTTTGATGAAAAAAGCAATTGATACAGTTAGTGAAGAAT
>JAIDLO010000103.1 GCA_029050995.1 Eubacterium sp.
CATCAGTGAAGCCTTTTTTGTTCAAAAAAATGTAAACTTTTTGTAATTAATTGTTGATTTTTTGAAATTTATATGATAGTATAAAACTGTATGTAAAGAATTATTTTGTCCATATATAAAAGGAGAGGTAAAAAATGAAAGCATTAAAAAAATCTGCTGCATTCTTTTTGGCTGCTGTACTTTTAGTTTCATCATTTGTATCAGCACCAATGTATACATTATTTGCAGCGGAAGGTGAAACGCATGGTAACTTTGTTATCTATGGCGGAACAGACGGCGTGGATTACGAGTATGTTACAGGCACATCACCAATTACAGTACAGGGTTATGGTGCGAATGAAAGTTATAATACAACTGCTAACACACCAAAATCCGGCGGAGTGCTTAGTGGTGCAATGGATTATTTGTCAATCAAAACATCCACACCTCTAACCATTTCTACGAATGGAACAAGCTCAGCAGGTATTATCATAAATGCGGGTGTGCATGCAGATCTTACTTTTGATAATGTTAATATAACTGCTTTAGTTCCTGTAAATATTGTTACAAATAATAAAGGGATGAACAGTTATGGTCGTCCTCTTAATGCAAGCGGCAATTATGTTGATGAAGATGGTAACGGCATTTATGATTATCTTGAAGATCCAACCTCTCTTCATTTAACACTTGCAGATGGCAGTGTAAATACACTAAACGCTAGCACAAGTTGGGCAAACTGCCCTGGTATTCGCTGTGGTGAGGGATCAAAACTTACCATAGATGACGGCAGAAGAAATGTAGATGTAAACGGAAAGTTTGTAGCACCTGCACAGGGAAGAATATCAAGAGATGCAACACTTCTTGATGGAACAGAGGTTAAAAAGGGTGATAGACTTACCCTTCTTGACAGTGAAAATCCCGGAACCCTTTATGTTAATGGTGGTTTAAGAGCAGCTGCTATCGGCGGAGGCGGTCTTGAAACAAGCGGTGATATGACCTTTAATGGCGGTAATATTATTGTTCGTGCTTATGGTGAAGCCTCAGGTCTTTCAAATTACGGTGCGGGCGCAGGAATCGGCGGCGGACACGCAGGCTGCGGTACAGTTATGACCTTTAACGGCGGTACCATAGACGCCAGAGGTTCTTATCATGGCGCAGGAATCGGCGGCGGTTGTACCTATGGCGGTGGTATGAGTAACCACGGTACAGTTACTTATGCATTTACAGATGCTTATTTATCTGAATTTCCTCTTCACACAGTTGCCGGAGATATCAATATCAATGGTGGCTATCTTAAATCAGCAGGTTGCACACATTCCAATGCATTTGGACAAGCTTGCGGCGGAAATAATAATGGTAAAACAATTACTATCACAGGTGGTACGCTCCTTCCGTCTTCAGTAAGTGGATGGAATGACATCGGTGGTGCAGGCGGTGATGTTATCGTAACGGGCGGATCTGTACGATTAACAAATGCTGATCCTCATAAGTTCCAAAGTGCAGATGGACATGCATGGGGAGACCTTGAAAAAACAATTCCTGTATATATGACAACCATCAATATGGCTGCATACAATAAGCCAAATATGCTTGTAGACGGTATGAAAATTACTATAGACGGTATTCCAAGCACATACGGTATGCCTTCATATACAGATGAAAGCGGCAACCTGTATTTCTGGCTTCCGAGTATAGAAGGCCATGCAGCACCTGAGGTAAGAGTAGATCTTAACTTAAAGGATGAAAATGGCGAAGAAATTGTAACAGAGCCGTTCTTCATTACACACGCTTCTCAGGGAGCAGTGCTTAAGCAGTATGTAGTATTCAGCATTGATGAAGAACTCATCACAGATGAAAACCGATTAAGGAAGAAATATGACGGCTTGGCATTCACAGATGCGCAGCAGACAGCATTCCTCAACTCAGTAGTAAAAGACGGTATTGCAGTAACAGCACCTGAAGGCTCGCTGTTAACAAATGTAGGCCAGATGAAAATACAGTCTCAAAGATTAAATGCAAATCTTGAGGTAGATGATAACGAAGCAATCACAAGCGGAACAAACGCAAATGTAGGAAAATATCAGTTAACGATAACATCAGATCAGTATGCAAATACAGCAGGCTTTAAAGATGCGTTCTGGGGTCATAGATGTTATTATAAATATGCAGAAATCATTCCGGCAGAAAGCAAAACATTGTTATCAGTAGCACCTGTATCAGATGCAATCCCTGTATCAAATGAATATGATGCAGATACAGCACTTAAGCTGTCAGCAGTGGTATCACCTGATGATGCAGAAGCAACAACGTGTGATGCACCAACAGGAAAGGTGCAGTTCTATGTAAACGGAAAACCTTTCGGAAGCCCGGTTGCAGTAGAAAAAACAGAAGAAGTTAATGCAACAGGTCATAAGGTAAGCACAGCTTCAATCGTATGGACACCAACGCAGAACGGCGGTAAGTATACAGTAGACGGTATACAGGAGATTACAGCAAAATATATCGTTCAGGATAAAGATAATTTCAACGGAAGCGAATCAAATCCTGTAACGTTTAAATTAAAAACAGTAGATCAGGGAGATGAAGAACACGGCGGAAAGCCGATTGAAGTAACAGATAATACAACAGGGGAAGTAATCCCACCTGAAAACAGTGAACTTGAAAAGATCTATGGTGATGAATTCACATTGACGCTTGATGGCGGAGATACAGATGAAAAACCTGTATATGAAAGCAGCAATCCTGATATTGCGGTAGTAGATGAAGACGGAAATGTAACTATCGTAGGTGTGGGTGAAGTAGTAATCACAGCAACCCGTCCGGGTAATGGTGCATATAACAATCAGTCACAGGAAATCACAATCACAGCAAAGAAAAAAGAATTGCAGATAACAGACGTAGATATTTTAGATAAATATTATAACGGCTTAACAAATGCAAAATATGATGAGAATTCAGTAGTCATCAAGGGAATCGTATCAGGTGATGAAGATAAGGTAAAAGAAACACTTAAGGGTGTAGCAGAATTCCCTGATTCAAAGGTAGGCTTGTATCCGGATGCATTTGTAACCTTCACACTTGGTGATGATATAGCAAAACTGTACTTTATTAAGCAGGCAGACGGAAGTGAAGGCAACAGTATTGTCTTAACAGATGAAGCATCTATCAAAACTAAGTCCATTTCAAAGCCAAGCGGAAGTGTTACAACAAACCCAGGTGGAGACACAACAAACCCAGGTGGAGATACAACAAACCCAGGTGGAGATACAACAAATCCTGGTGGAGATACAACAAATCCTGGCGGAGATACAACAGGCGGTGAAATAACCACACCGGGAGATCCTGATGATAATACAGTTATCACGGTAGATTCAGTTCCTGATCATGTATGGACAGGAAGCGAAATCAAACAATTCCCTGTTGTAAGAGATGGAAACAGAGTTCTTGTTCAAGATGTAGATTATACGATTGAATTCAAGAATAATATAGAAGTCGGCACTGCTGATGTTGTTATCACAGGTAAGGGCAACTATGAGGGAACGATTGAAACAACATTCAGAATTACACCACCGTCAACAAAGGTATTGGTTAATTACTATATCAAGGACGGAAGCGGCAGAAAGCTTGCAGACGAAGTTGTTATAGATGGATATATGGGAGATGTATATTCAACAGATAATTATGTAAGAGATGATTTCTATGGTTATCAGCTTGTGGATGCACATCCTGAATATTCAAATGGTGTAATGACAAAAGAGCCAATCAGCGTTAATTATTACTATGTACTTAAGTCAACAAAGGTTATTGTAAATTATATCGACACAGAAGGAAAAACAGTTGCAGATACAGAAGTTATAAACGGAAATGTATTTGATGCGTTTGAAACCCACCGTAAAGAAATAAAGGGTTACAATCTTGTTGATATAAATGATAATATCACAACAGAAACACAAAACTTCTTCCGCTCAGTCGCAAAAGCAGTTTTCGCAGAAAAAGCACTTAAAGATGTTTCAGGCGAAATGCAGGAATATACAATTATTGTAAATTATATTTACGAACGTAAAGATGCAAAAGTTACAGTTAAGTATATGACTGATAAAGGAACAGAGCTTGGAAACAAAACCATAGAAGGCAAGTATGGTGATGATTACAAAACATCAGCAGAAACCTTTAAAAATTATGTGTTAAAATCTGTAACAAATAACGCTGCAGGTAAAATGGTTGATACGGATTATGATGATCCAATCACAGTTATTTACATCTACAAGCAGGTTCTGAATATTGATAAAGATGGAGACGGCATACCGGATATAAATATTGATAAAGATGATGACGGCATACCGGATATAAATATTGATAAAGATGATGACGGCGAACCGGATATCAACATTGATAAAGATAAGGATGGCGAACCGGATATCAACATTGATAAAGATAAGGATGGCGAACCGGATATCAACATTGATAAAGATGGAGATTCGCGAGTAGATATCAAGTGTGATCGAGAGAATAAAAAGAAAACGGATCTCGGGGTTG
>JAIDLO010000104.1 GCA_029050995.1 Eubacterium sp.
AGATGTGGATAAGATACAGCTTTCCACTTGGAAAGGCTTTTAATAATTGTTTTATTTGTAAAGAGGTCCGTAGGTTGCACAAGCACGATAATCTGCTGATTCTGCATTCTCTGTACCAAATGCTGCCCAAGCGTGCGGACGGAAAATCTTTTCCTCAGGTACATTATGCATATTAACAGGAATACGAAGCATGGAAGCAAGCGTAATTAAATCTGCACCAACATGGCCGTAAACGGTTACGCCGTGATTTGCACCCCAATTTGCCATAACGCTGTAAACATCCTTAAATGCACCCTTGCCTGTAAGTCTTGGAGCGAACCAAGTTGTAGGCCAGGTTCTGTCTGTTCTGACATCAATCGTGTTATGAATTTCATCCGGTAAATCAGCTGTATAACCCTCAGCAATCTGAAGTACAGGACCGATACCCTCAACAATATTTACACGAAGCATTGTAACAGGCATTTCTGCACGGCATCTGAAATGGCTTGAGAAGCCGCCGCCGCGAAAGTATTCATAGTTTGCTCTGCACCAATCTGTTGCATCAAGGCAAGCTTTAATATCAGCATCTGTCATTTCCCAGAACGGCTTCATACAAGGCTCGTTTTTGCTGTTTCTTGAAGCACCGCTGCCGTCAAGCGCAGTTGCACCGGAATTGATTAAATGAATAAAGCCGTTTTCAGCAACACCGCTTGGCTTCATACCTGTAACACGCTCGCAAGCCTCTGGGCTCCAATAGGTACGAACATCATGGAAGCAAGGAGCTGTTCCCGTTACCAATGTTCCAAGCATCATAGCCGTACCGTTTAATGTATCATTTTCAGTTGCAAAAGGTGTTGGCGCCTTTCTGCCGTTCCAATCGAATGTAGAAGCCATAATTGCTTCTGAAAAGTCTGCATTCGGAAGCCAGTCTGTCCAGTTTCTCTGACCCTGGAAGCCGCCTGCAACAGCATTTTTACCGAGTGCTTCCTCGTGCCAGCCCATTTCATCAAGCTTTTTATTTCCGTAAAGGATATCACGCATAACCATTGTCATTTTCGTGATGAATTCCCAATCCTTATCGGCAGGAACAACCTTTGATTTTGTAATAACCTCAGGTAAATCCTTGCCTGCATTACAGTCAAAGCCCTCTTTGCAGTTTGCCTTAACCCATGCCAATGCACGCTCGTATTCCTCTTCATCATAAATACCGAGCGTTATTCGGCGAACGATTTCTGTCATATCAACCCATTCAGCACGAATGCCAAAATATTTCTGGAACATATCTGCATTACAATAGCTGCCTGCAATACCCATTGCAACACCGCCAAGATTTACATATGCTTTGTTTTTCATCCAGCCAACGCTGACAGCAGCACGGGCAAAGCGAAGAATTTTTTCTGCAACATCAGCAGGAACGCTTGTATCATCCATATCCTGCACATCATGACCATAAATAGAGAAAGCAGGAAGTCCTTTCTGTGCAAAAGCAGCCATAACTGCTGCAAGATAAACAGCACCCGGACGCTCTGTTCCGTTAAAGCCCCATACTGCTTTAATCGTATTCGGATCCATATCAAAGGTTTCTGAGCCATAACACCAGCAAGGTGTTACAGAAAGCGTTGCAACAATATTTTCAGTTGCAAACTGATTTGCACACTTTGCAGCCTCAGCACCGCCGCCGATTGTTGTGTCTGAAATAACACACTGAACAGGTGTTCCGTCAGGATAGCGAAGATTGCTTTCAATAAGTTCTTTAGCTGCCTGTGCCATTCCCATCGTCTGATTTTCAAGGCTTTCTCTTACACCGCCCCATCTGCCGTCTATACACGGGCGGATACCTATTTTAGGATAATTCATAAATTTTTACCTCCATAGAATTACTTATTAATAATGTTTACATATTTTTCATAAGCCTTTTGCCATTCGTTATGGTTTTCAGGCTTATAGGTTTTAACCTTTTCAGATTGTTTAATAATCTCTCTTGCTTCATCAATACTGCCGATTTCTTCAAGCGCAATAAGCTGCAGCATTATATTTCCGATAGCAGTTGCTTCGGTTGGACCTGCAACAACATTAAAGCCAAGGCTGTCTGCCGTCATCTGGCAAAGGAAGCTGTCTTTCGTTCCGCCGCCGAGAAGATGAAGAACATCAAACTCCCTGCCCGTATTTTCGCTGATTTGCTCTATTGCATAGCGGTATTTCATTGCAAGGCTTTCGTAGATACAACGGATAACTGCCCCTGTTGTTTCTGGAACAACTTGATTACTGTTTTTGCAGTAATCTCTTATTCTCTGCGGCAAATCGCCCTCTGTTGCAAACAGCGGATCATCGGGATCAATAAAGCACGAAAACGGCTGTTCTGCTCTTGCAAGCATTTCAAGATCATTGTAGGAATAATCAAGTCCTGCTCTTTTAAGCGCTCTTCGTGTTTCCTGAATCAGCCACAATCCGCTGATATTTTTAAGATAATTAATTTTTCCGTTTGCGCCAAGCTCGTTTGAAAGTTCATCTTTTCTGCTCTTTTCTGTAAGAATAGGACTGTCAAGTTCACAACCGATTAAAGACCAAGTTCCGCAGGATAAAAACGCAGGCGTGCTGCCCTGTTCACAAGGCATTGCAGCAATTGCACACTGCGTATCGTGGCCTGCTGCTGCGATAACTTTAATGCCGTCTTTCTCGCCTATAACTGTAGCACTATTACATAATGGCGCAAAAACATCTGTGTCTATACCACATTTCTCGCAAACAGTATCGCTCCATTTGCCTGTACTTAAATTCAGCATTTGCGAGGTTGATGCAATCGTTTTTTCGCAAACTGCTTGATTACAAAGATAATATGCAAATAAATCAGGCATAAAAAGAAGCTTTTTAGCATTCTTCTCTTCTTCAACACTGAGCTGAAAAAGCGTATTTATCGGCATAATCTGATTTCCTGTTTCGGAATAAAGCTCCGTTGAAGAAATCTTTTCAAAAACCTTTTCAGGTGCATTTTCTGTTCTTGTATCACGATAGTGAACAGGAGATTTGATAAGCTTTCCGTTTTCATCAAGAAGGCCGTAATCAACGCCCCATGTATCAAAAGCAAGGCTGTCTATCTTCCCTGCCTTTTCAAGCGCCTTATCAATTTCAGCACAAATCATTTTGAAATCATGGCACATTCTGCCGTTTTCATAAATCGGAACATTATCAAACCTATGGATTTCTTCATAGCTGAGCTTGCCGTTATCATATACTGCCTTTATTGCTCGTCCGCTTGATGCACCGAAATCAAAGGCTACAACTGTTTTACTCATACAACAACACCCTTTTGGAGCATTATGTTTGCATAAATAGCCGTTTCCCCTGTTGCGATAATCAGATAAGCATCCTTTGCCTGCTCATAAAACGCAAAACGCTCAACCATCTGAATACCATTGTGTTCAGGCTCGTGCTTACAAATGATATCTTTATATGTATCCCATATTGTAGGTGTACCGCAGGTATCCCCCTCCATAACAGCCATTAAGGAAACAGGCGTTTCAACATAGCTGTCAAGCGGAAGAAGCGCAAGAACGGCATCAAGAATTTCAGGAACGCCGTGACCGTCTGCACGGATAACAATAGAATTTTTGCCGATGCTTTCAGCAGGGAAATTGCCGTCTGCAATAACCAATCTGTCACTATGTCCCATTTCGGCAAGTGCTTTTAACAAATCAGGAGATAAAACAGGTGAAATTCCTTTTAACATAATCAGTACCCTCCGTTTAATCTTTCTTATGAAGCATTTCGTCTTCTTCGTTGAAAAGCTTATAGCCCGGGTGTCTGCCTGTAACTCTGTAATATCCTCGAAGATCTATGAGCTTCTGAATATTCTCTCTGCTGATATCGTGGCTTCCGCCGAGGATAACGGCATTAATTGTAATCTTAGCCCAAAGCTCAAGACTTTCCATTCTGTAAAACGCAGTTATAACATCACTGCCTACTGCAAGCGCACCGTGATTTTCAAGAAGCATAACATCATGCTCTTCAAGATATGGCTCAATCGCATTCGGAACTTCAACTGTTGACGGGGTTCCGTAAGGTGTAAGCGGAACAGAGCCGATAACAGCAACATCCTCAATCATATTGTACATATCCATTGCCTTGTGTGCCACAGCAAAGCCTGTTGCTCCCGGCGGATGTGCATGGATAACGCTTTTTACATCCTCTCTTTTATCATAACAACGAAGATGCATTTTGATTTCGCTTGACGGACGCAGTCCCTCTGCTGCTTCAAGCACCTCTCCCTCGCTGTTCAGCAAAACAAGCTTGTCCGGTGTGATAAAGGATTTGCTCATACCGGTTGGTGTTGCAAGAATTGTTCCGTCATCAAGCTTAACGCTTACATTGCCGTCATTTGCAGCAACCCAGCCAAGCTGCCACATTTTATGGCAGACATCGCAAATCTGCTCTTTGATTTCATTAATATTCTGCATAATTGACCTCCACATAAATTTTATATGCTAACTATATTATATTATGATTCAGAATTGATTGCAATTAAATTATAGTAAAAATATGGTTTTCATTGGAAAATAGCGTGTAAAGGCTTTACACTTTACACAAATTATTAGCTTTGTTTTGTTGACTAAACAGATTATTATTTAGTTTTCATTTGGCGACAGTTGGAACTATGTGTTTTTTTGCAGCTTCGTCTGCATATTTAACGCTTATTATAATGTATATGATGCTTAAATACATAACACAAGTGTCATACACATCGTATAACACTTGTGTTACAAAGTCAACATTTAAAGTAACATTTATGCTACAATTTACATATTGAACAAAAAAGGAATGTTGATTTTATGATTTTTAACCAAAGAGCAAAAAATTTAAGAGAAGATTTAGACCTAACTCAAGAAGAAATAGCAGAAATGCTAAATGTCAGCAGAGCTACCGTCAATAGATATGAAAATGACAGATACGATATGAAACTAACATACGCAATAGAATTAGCAAAAGTATACAATGTATCATTAGATTATATTGCCGGTTTAACCGACGAGCCAAGACCTCTCTTGAAACGCTGATTTTTGATACAATATTAAATTTATAAAATGCTGTAGGAATCGATGACCACATCGGTTCGAATATATAAGATAAAAAGTAAAGGGGTAAAATATGAGTAATTCACTTAAAACGAAAGCAAATACAGAGTGTAAAGTTAGCAAGCTTTACAGTAATAAACTATTCGGAGCAATGCTGTTGATTATAGGCATTTTCAGTTCTTTAATCATTGTGCACAGGCTTGCACACTATGTTTATGAGTATGATCCTGAATTCAGCCCGATTAATTACGGCAGATTCAACATTCTTTCATTCTTCACGGTTCAATCCAATATTTTCGTTTGCATATATCTTATTTTAATGGCTTTGGCTGTTTTCGGCATCAAAAAAGCGCAGAAGATTGCTTTCAATCCAATGATTGGTGCTTTTGTAACAACCTATATTTTTGTTACGGGTCTTGTGTACTGCTGCGGAATACCGCTTGGGTTTACGCCTCCGTTTCAATGGGATACAGCACATCATGCTATGCAAAGCTTTATTCAGGTTTATCATCATATGATTGTGCCGCCTCTTATGGTTCTGCTCTGGCTCTTCCCTGCTTCAGATAAGAAAATTCCATATGTAAAGTGTTTAAGCTTTACAATCTATCCGCTTGTATATTCCCTTTTCTCTGTATTACGAGGTGCATTTTTCAAGCCAACCTTTTATCCATATCCGTTTTATGAGCCATCATTCTTCTGGAATATGTTTTTAAAAGATAAACCTATCAATCTTTTTCAGGCATATCTGCTTATGATTCCGATTACCCTCGCCGCGCTAATGATTTTTGTACTCGTTGCAATAATCTTCATTTTCATTCATAATAAAAGAACAAAAAAATAAAACAGCCGCCCTCAAGCGGCTGTTTTTTGTATATGTGTATAAATCAGTTATCTTTTTTACTTTTTGATTTCAAGCCATTATAAACAAGCACGGCTATTCCTGTTACAACACTGACGATTGCAATTGCAATCATGATTTTTGATTGCGTTGAAAGCATTTCTTGATTTTCTTCTTC
>JAIDLO010000105.1 GCA_029050995.1 Eubacterium sp.
TAGACAGCAAGAATAAATGCCTCAAAGCCTAAAACAGCAGCAACAAACGGAAAAACTTCGGATGAAAATTCATCGGTTATATTCTTTAATATCTTATCCCTGTTGTAATATGATGAATTGAAAAAAATAAAAAAAACGGAAGCAGCAATATTGAAAGCCTGAAAAACTGCAAAAAGCGCAGCATGACGGCGAAAATTATTTTTCAGGACAGCTAAAAACTTACTGGAAGAATTTGTTGATGTCATACCCTGCCACCTCCATCTCGCTTATAAACAGCTCTTCAAGGGTAAGAGGAAGCATTTCCTTGAAAACAGGATTTGCACTTTCGATAACCTCGTTAATTTCATCTTCATTACCTTTAACCGTTATCTGAACCATTTTGCCTTGATGCGTTTCTTTTACAATATTGAGTTTCTCTTTAATAGCACTTAAATCATCAGGATTTTCAAGAATGAACTGAACACGGTAAACACCGATTGAAGCACCGTCTATCTCCTGTTCAAGCAGAATACCACCAAGATGAAGAAGCCCGATATGGTCACAAAAGCCCTCAAGCTCTCTTAAATTATGGCTTGCAATGACAACTGTTGCATTTGTTTCAGCAACATATTCAATCAGAATCTTTTTAACAAGCTCACGGATAACAGGATCAAGACCGTCAAAGATTTCATCAAAAAGAATGAAATCCGGCTTATATGCAAGCGCAAGCATAATTGCTCCCTGCCTTTGCATACCCTTACTCATTGTTGAAATCTTTTTCTTTGTATCAATCGGGAAAACAGATTTCAAATAGCTGTATTCTTCTTCACTCCATGTCGGATAAACAGACCTGAGATATTTCGCCATACTTTCAACTGTTGCACCCGGAAAGAAATATGGATAATCGGAAACATAAGCCGTTCTGCCTTTAAGCGCATTATTTTCAAAAGGCGTTTCTCCGTCCATATACACATTACCGCTGTCCGGCTGGAAAACACCAGACATAATTCTTAAAAGCGTACTTTTTCCTGCACCATTTGAGCCGACAAGCCCGAAAACAGAGCCGTTTGCAACAGAAAAGGATATTTCATTTAATGCTTTTGTTTTTTCAAAAGTTTTGGTTAAGTTTCTAATTTCAATCATTGCCTTTTTCCTCCCAGATTTCATTAATGATTTCAAGAACATCCGATTTTTCAACGCCGGAATTTTTAGCATCACGAAGCGCAGATTTTATTTCATCCGTTGCAATTTTATTAAAGGTTGCAAGGCTTTCCGTTCCTTTAACAAAAACGCCTTTTCCTGCAACAGTATAAATAACACCCTTTGCTTCTAAATTTTTGTATGCCTTTGAAACTGTGTTTGGATTAATGCCCAGCTCGCATGCAAGCGCCCTTACAGACGGGAGCGTACTGTTTTTTTCATATACGCCTAAATTAATATATCTTACTATATTTTTTTCAAGCTGCGTGTAAATCGGATCTTTGCTTTTTACATCAAGCGAAAACATATATAAACTCCCCTTTCCTGATTTATTTTCTTATACTATTTTCTCTGTACTACTTCGTGTAGTACAGTTCTATCTTTAAAATAGCACACTCCTACTGCTTTGTCAACCAAAATTTACAAAAAAAGAAGAGCGATGTAAACATCGCTCTTTAATTGCTTATTCTACAGGAAGGCAAAGCTTAATTGCATTCTTTTCTATTTTGAAATTCACTTCGCTGTAATCAAAGTTTTCTCCGTCACAGTTTCCGAGAAGCGGACTGCCGTCTGTTGACCAGATTCTGCCGCCTGTTATGTAGCCAACCTTAACCTTTTTGGAATGAAGATGTGCAGTTCCCTCATTATATTTTGGAATAAGAGGAAGCGCTTCTTTCAGATTAACAGCATCAATCAGTGCATAATCAAGCAAACCATCGTCCAATCTTGAATCGGGAGCAGGGCAAAAGCCGCCGCCGTAATAGCTACCGTTGCAAATTGCAAAAAGGGTATAATCCTTTGGCTCAGCCTGAATTTTATACGGCATGCCTTTATCATCAATACAATCAAGATCAAGATTTATCTGATATTTAAGAGATTGCATAATGCAGGGAACAATTGCAAGATTATATGCCTGATGACCAAGGAATTTAACCTTAGCTGCCATTTTTCTGCCAAGCGTTTCAACCTTTGTATCAAGACCGTAGCTCATAACATTAATGCACTTTTCCCCGTTGTAATCAATAAGATCAATCGGCTGAACATTATATTTAAGAGAGCCGTCATGCAAGCCGAAGGATTTAACAATTTTAAGTGCATCCAGCTTCTTTGTTCCATAAACCTTTTTTGCAAAGTCATTGCCTGTGCCGAACGGAAGAATCATAAGCGGTGTATCCGTATGTGCAAGACCGTTTGCGGCTTCATGCACTGTGCCGTCTCCGCCGCAGCTTACGATTACGCAATCACTGCCGTATTTTTTTGCATACGCCGCAGCAATTTCTTTTGCATGACCTTTATAATGCGTTTCTTCAATAATCATTTCCGCATTTTTATTCCACCTGAAGGATGACTGAACCTCCTTAAAAAGGAGCTGCTTTTCTTTTGTACCTGCAATAGGATTTTCTATAAAAACATATTTCACTTCTTTTTCTCCTGATTTAATCGAGGGCATCGCCCGAACATCAACATTTTTTATAAATCACATTACTTTCGTTCCGCCAACCGGGCGAATGATCAGAACATGACAGTCTCCGATACCGAAAACGCTTTCCATTGCTGCCTTGTATTCATCAAGCAATTCGTTTGGAACAAATGCCTGAATTGTGCCTGCAAAGCCGCCGCCGTGCACACGATAAGCGCCTTTACCCTTAAGCAGTTCCTCTGTTATGCAAAGTGCAAGAGAAAGCTTCTGCTCTGTTGGATTTGCAGGGGAATAAACATTCTGATTGAGCATATAGGAGGATTTACCGCTATCCACAATAATTTCTTTAAATGCTTCAAAATCATTGCTTTCAAGTGCTTCAACAGCAGAATCCACACGCATATTTTCATTATAAAAATGATATGCACGAAGAATTGCACGATCATTAACCTTGCCTGTAAGCTGTGGAACAGCATTTTTAAAATCATTGTATTCAATTTCACGAAGCACCTTTTTGCCCATAGCGTGTGCAACGCTTTCCATTTCGCCTCTTACGGCTGCATAATCATCCGTTAAATCACTATGATTTCCGCCGGTATCAACAATGCAGAGGGAATGTCCGCTCTGTGAAAAATCAAATTCAACCTTTTTGATAATCGGGTTTTCCGTTGATTTAAAATCAATCGTTACGAAAGTGCCGACTGAAGAAGCCATCTGGTCCAAAAGACCGCAGGGCTTGCCGAAGAATACATTTTCACTGTACTGCGCAATTTTCGCAATATCAACTGCGCTGATCTTACCATCATTGAAAAGATGGGAAACAGTCGTTCCGAGCAAAACTTCAAATGCAGCAGAAGAAGATAATCCGCTTCCGCCCATTACATCAGAGGTTGTAACCGAATCAAAGCCGCCGATTTCATAGCCCATATCCTTAATTTTAGCAACAACGCCCCTTACCATTGCTGTTGAATGGCCAAACTCCGTTTCATCTGGAAGAAGCTTTTCAATATCAACAACATTCAGCGCATGACCGACAGACTGAACACGAACGATATTATTGGCGCTTTTTGCGCAAACGGCAATTGCATCAAGATTGATAGATGCAGCCATAACCTTGCCGTTATTATGGTCCGTATGATTGCCGCACACCTCTGTTCTTCCCGGCGCAGAGGTAATGATAATATCCCTGTCGTCATCAAAGATATTCATAAATTCCTTAATCAGGCTTATATAGCGTTCCTTTTGCGTTTCAACAGCAGAATCAAGCACATAAACAGCCTTTAAGTTTTCGTCCATTGCGCCATTTGCAATAGCTTCAATGTATTCCTGAGGTTTCATATTTTTCTCCTTTCAAAAGGGGATAACCCTTATTTATAAAACTACTTTATACTTTTGCTTCTGGGAATAAATCAGCAGCGTCTGCGTCATCTGCCTTGCACGGATACCGGCAAAGATATTGAAGAAAAGACTTGTTATTCCCGTAAAAGCAACAATAATCATAACAAGAATAATAAATTCTTTGGAAAACGGATTATACAAAACAGAGCCTATCCTTGTGTAAATATACATTCTTGGGATAAAGCCCGCAATGCTTAACACAAGATAATAGATAAAATCATAATGCATAGAGCCGTAAAGCTTTGATATCATTCCAAGCGGAATAGACGGAACCAGGCGGGAAACAACCAGAATATACGGATTTCCCGTGCCCTTGAACATAACCCATTGCTTTAAAAATCGTATTTTGCGGATATTGAGTATCATCATAGCCCAGCCGCCGCCGATCCATGTGCCTTCAATATACTTAACAATAAAGAAAAAGGAAAGGAAAACGATATTGATGATCATTGCATTCGGCAAGGAAAATACCATACCCGCGATTACACATAAAACACCCATTGGAATGGGAAGCTGGCATTTTGCAATATAAAGCGCAAAAAGGCAAACTAAAATTTCTATATGCGTATCAAGATCAACAACGGCATTTTCAAGCTTTGAAAGCCAGTTTGTAACTGCATCAAATCTGACTGCAAGGCTTGCCTGCTTATATAAGCATATCGTAAGCAGCACAAGCAGAGCGATTGTTACAAGAATAATTACAATTGATATTAAATTTGTTTGATGGCGTTTGTTTTTCTTCAAATGCCACACCTCGCTTATATTCTATATGTAATTAATATTCGTGATAATTTCCTAAAAATTTAAAATTCGGCAATTCCGATGAAAGTGCACAAAGAAGATCCATTGTTTTTTCATCCTTAAGATTACCAAGAAAGTCCGTGTAAAAATAATAATCAAAATCGCCGTTTCCAACCGGTCTTGATTCAAGCTTTGTTAAATTAAGACCTGCCATTGAAAATCTGCCGAGAACGCGATAAAGCGATCCCGTTGTATGCGCAACAGAGAAAATAAGAGATATTTTATCTGCCTTATTTTCGATGATAAGCTTTTTGGAAATAACGATAAATCTTGTTTTATTATTGCTAACATTCTGAATATCCGTTTTAAGAATTTTAAGCCCATACTGCTTTGCAGCCTCTTTCGGGCAGATTGCGGCAATATCTGTTCTTCCGCTTTCGGCAATATATTTTGCCGCAGCAGCGGTGTTAGAATAGTTTACACCCGTAAAATTGAAATCCTTTATGAATTTGGAGCATTGTGCAAGTGCCTGCGGATGGCTGTAGACCTCTTCAATCTCTTCATATTTTGCATTGCTGCTTGCGCAAAGGCAATGGTTGATATCAAGAGAATATGCCCCAACAACATAAAATTTATAACGCATCATTAAATCATAGGCTTCGTGAACAGAGCCTGCTGTTGAATTTTCAATCGGAATAACACCAAAAGGTGCTTCGCCCTTATTTACAGCTTCAAAAACATCTTCAAACTGTGTATAATACTTTATTTTTGAATTCGGAAAAAGCGTTTTCGCTGCAAAATCCGTATTTCCTGCACTTACACCTGCACAGGCAACAACAGAAGCGTTTTTGGAAATCTTCTCTTTTGTTAATGCAGAATGAACTGCTTTGCGAAGCGCATCTCCGCCGCCGATAATTCTGTGCTGCAGCTCACGGGAAGCATCCATTGTTGCAGCAAAAACAGTTGCAATGGCTTCGCCCTGCTCGCCGCATTTTTCCTTTACATTATCAAGTATTTCCTTTTCTCTTTTTTCATTCAGAACAGGCATTCCGTTCTTAACTTTATATTCTGCAACCTCTTTTGATATTCCCATTCTTTCAATCAGAAGCGGAATAATTTTTGAGTCTATTTCATCAATTCGTTTTCTTAAATCAAGTAAATCCATTTTTTAATATAATCCTTTTTACATCATTAAATCAAGAAGCGTAACAGCGGTTATCCCCTCGATAACAGGAACTGCACGCGGCACAACGCACGGATCATGCCTGCCCTTAACAACAAGCGTTTCATTTTCCATTGTCTGCAGATTAACACTTTTCTGCGGAACAGATATAGACGGCGTCGGCTTTAATACAACAGAGAAAACAATCGGCGCACCGCTTGTCATTCCGCCTAAAACACCGCCGTTATTATTGGATAAAAGTGCAACCTTACCGTCTTTAATTTCATAACCGTCATTCGCTTCACTGCCAAGCATTTCAGCAAAAGCAAAGCCTGCACCAAACTGAACACCCTTAACGGCAGGAACGCCGAACAATGCGGCAGAAAGCCTGCTTTCAACCGTATCAAAGATATTTCCGCCAAGCCCCACAGGCAAACCGATTGCAGCACATTCAATAATACCGCCGATAGAATCGCCGTTCATTCTTGCCGCTTCAACACAGGATCTCATTTCAGCTTCGCTTTCATCTCTAAGCACTGCAAATTTCTTATGCGTAACAGCCTCAATCTCTTCTGCGCTGATATTGTTTTTATCAAAGTTATCATCGCACGCACTGCCGATTCGGCTGATATGCGCACCGATTGTAATACCCTTTGCCTTTAAAATCTGCTTTGCAACAGCACCTGCAAAAACGATAGGCGCAGTTAATCTTCCGCTGAAATGACCGCCGCCCCTTACATCATTATTGCCATTATATTTAACATATGCCGGATAATCGCTGTGGCTCGGACGGGGAACAGTCATAAGATTGCCGTAATCTCCGCTTCTTGTGTTTGTATTTCTGATTTCCATAGCAAGAGGAGCACCCGTTGTTGTATCATGCAGCACACCGCTTAAAATAATCGGTGTATCGCTTTCCTTGCGCGGTGTTGCCGTTTTATCATTTCCCGGAGCACGCCTTGCCATTTCTCTGTTTATCTCATCAAAATCAAGCTTTATTCCGTTTGGAAGTCCGTCAATCACGCAGCCGATTGCCTCGCCGTGACTTTCGCCGAAAACAGATAATTTAATTTTATTTCCTATTATCGAAGACATTTGCCTGTCCTCCAATCCTGTTATAATCCTCAAAGAAAGACGGATATGTTTTATCAATACTGTTTGCTTCTGTTATAACGGTTTCGCCGTCTGCAAAAAGCGCAGCCATACTGAATGCCATAACAATTCTGTGGTCATTATAACCAAGAAGCTCTGCACCTTTAAGCGCTTTTCCGCCGTTTATAATCATTCCGTCTGCCGTTTCCGTAACATCAGCGCCAAGCCTTTTCAGATTTGAAACAACACTTTCAATTCTGTCTGACTCTTTAAATCGGAGCCTTTCGCCGCCGACGATTTCCGTTTTGCCCTTTGCATAAGCTGCTGCAACAGCAAGGGCAGGAACAGTGTCGGGAATATCGGAAACATCAACCTTAATTCCGTTTAACCCAGCCTTTCGGCTTATAATTTCATTCTCTTTAATTTCAATATCAGCGCCGAATTTTTTTAAAATATCAACAATGGCTTTGTCGCCCTGAACAGAATGCAAATCAAGACCTTTTAAAGCAACCTCTTCGCCGATTGCACCGCCGACAAGGAAAAATGCAGCCTGCGACCAATCCGATTCAACAAGATAATCTCTTACAGCATATTTCTGATTTCCCTTAACAAAATAGCCGTTTTCCGTTTCTTTAATTTCAACGCCGAAATCGCCCATAACCTTTATCGTTAAATCAATATACGGCTTGCTTTCAAGCTTTGTAGTCAGCACAATTTCACTATCCCCGTCAAGAAGAGGAAGCGCAAAAAGGAGTCCCGAAATATACTGAGAGCTGATATTTCCTGCAATTTCATATTTACCTGCAGTAAGCTTGCCCTCTATTGAAAGGGGAAGCTTTCCGTTTGATGTGCACTTGATATTATGCTTTGGAAGAAGCTCCAAAAAGGTTTCAAGCGGTCTTTCGGGAAGCCTGCCCGAGCCGACAAAGGTTACATTTTTGCCAAGCGCAGCAGCAACGGGAATAACAAAGCGAAGCGTATTTCCCGATTCAATGCAGTCTACAATCTTTTCATTGTTTTTCAGCGCAGAAATTGCCTGCTGCATAGCCTGCATATCCTTTGAATTTATAATCGGGCTTACTGTTCCGCCACCTGCAAGAAAGGAGCAGAGAAGCGCTCTGTGTGCCGCTGATTTACTTGGCGGAATAACAACACTTCCGTTTAATATTGAGTTTTTCAGGCTAACATTTTTCATATTCCAAATAATCCGTTTATTTTTTCGTTTTCAACGGGATAGATAAAGCTATCCCCGATTGCGTTCAGCATAACAAAATTTATGCCGTTTGCTGTTTTCTTCTTATCGTGCTGCATCGCTTCAATAATATCTTCTACTGAATTATTATCAGCAGTTTTCATATTGTATTTTTCAAGCACTTTTTTGATTCTTTCTGCTGTGCCTTTTTCGGTTAAGCCTGCTTTTTCGCCGATTTCGCTGATCATAAGCATACCAACGCCAACAGCCTCGCCGTGAGAAATGCCCGAAAAATTATGCAGCTTTTCAATACCGTGACCTATTGTATGACCGAAATTCAGGAGCGCTCTTTCGCCCTGCTCTTTTTCATCACGCTCAACAACACCGCGTTTGATATCTACACAATCAAAAATAATATCTTCAATATTTTCCTTAACATCTATCGTTTCTATTTTTTCAAACAGCTCTGCTGATTTAATACAGCCTGCCTTAATAACCTCGCCCATTCCGTCATTAAAGAAATGATCGGAAAGTGTATTCAGAGCCAAAGGATCCATAAGCACCAAAATCGGCTGATGGAAAGCACCGCAAAGATTTTTGCCCTGCGGCAAATCAACGCCTGTTTTTCCGCCTACGGATGAATCCACCTGAGAGAGCAGCGTTGTAGGCATTTGAACAAAATCTATTCCTCTTAAATAAACAGCAGAAGCAAAACCTGCCATATCTCCGCAGACACCGCCGCCGAGCGCAACAACAAGGTCCTTTCTCGTTAAGCCCTTTTCAGCAAGAAACTCAACCATTTCAACAACCGTTGCAGTTGTTTTTGAGCTTTCGCCTGCTTTGAAAATAAAAGAAAATACCTCATAATTCTCTTCTTCAAGGCTTGAAACAACCTTTTCGAGATAGAGCGGTGCAACATTGCTGTCTGTTATAACGCAGACCTTTTTTGCATTTGAAACTTTTTTGATATAGCTTCCGCAAGCCTGCATAATGCCCTTTTCTATTAAGATTTCATAAGTTTTTCCAACATTTACCGTTAGCTTTTTCATTAACCGATTTCCTCTTTGATTTTATTTGCCTTTGCCATTAATTCTATAAGTTCGGCGCTGTTCTCATCTTTTATAGCTTCCTTAAAACTTTCAAGATTAGAAACCAAATCTTCTATTTCTTTAATGAGCGGCTCTTTGTTTGAAATAAACAGCTCGCTCCACATTTCGCCGTTAATTCTTGCAACACGGGAAACATCTCTGTAAGAGCCTGCTGAAAAGCCGGGATGATACGGCGCAAGCGGGCTTAATACATAAGAACACGCAAGCACATGCGCAATCTGGGATGTAAACGCAATCATTTCATCATGATGCTCAGGCGTTGTAACAACCGTTCTCTTAAAGCCCATTTCCTTTGCAAGCTCAACAAGCGTATCCGTTTTGGATTTCTTCGCATTTGTTGGTGTGCAGATAAAGGATGCATTATCAAAAAGCGTTGCAAGGCTTGCATCATATCCCGAAACCTCTCTGCCTGCCATAGGATGCGCACCGATATAGGAAAAATCAAAATCCTCTTTTTCAAGCGTTCTGCATATTTTTGTTTTAATACCGCAGCTGTCTGTTACGATACTGCCCTTTTTGAATTTATCCTTGTTTTCAAGAACAAACGGAACGATTGCATCGGGATAAAAATTGATAAAGGTTATATCTGCTTTTGAAAGCAAGTCATCCAGCTCGCCTGTTTCATCAATTGCACCGTCTGCTATTGCCTTTTCGGTAACAGATTTTGTTCTGTTCCAGCCGTAAACATAATGCTGTGTATTTTTCTTTAAGGTTTTTGCAATACTTGCACCAATAAGCCCTAAGCCTAAAACTAAAATTCTCATAAGATATACTTCCACTAATAAATCTTTTTATATAATAATATATAATTGCATTAAAATCAAGAAAATTAGAATTAAATAATTATAAACTGTTTTAGACAACAAAAAATGCAGCCGGTTTCCCGACTGCATTTTATATTATTCAAGCTTCCATATATTTCTGTCTTTTCTAAACACAAGGCAGACTGCAATTCCCGCAAACGCTAAAAACAGAAACAGAAATGCAGCACCGGAACCCTTGCCTGTTCCAAATAATGTTGACAACATACTACTACCGTTTTTCGCCATAAAAGGCTCAAACACCTTGTCAACAAGGAATCCGCCTATAATATAGCCAAGCGGAATTGTGAAAAACTGAAATGTATTTCTTGCCGCATAAACCCTGCCCTGCATATGAACAGGAATACGCTCACGGAATAAAACATCCATATTCGCATTCATAATCGGTATACACAGCCAGCCTAACACACCGCCAATACACCATAACGGCAAGGTTTGACCAAAGGCAAGAAAAAAGTTTTCCGTGCTCATTGATATAAGGAGAGCATTACAGATAGTCCTTACCCTGCTTTTCGGTTTTGGCATTAATGAAGCAACTATACTACCAACAAGCGTGGCAACACCTATAAACGCATTCACTGTTCCGAGGGCAATTTCTCCGCCGTTTTCCTTTGACAAAATCATTGCAGGAAAAGCCGCATTATAGATTGACGCAATAAAATTTATACAAGCTAAAAACAGAATTAAATCCAAAATTCCTCTGTTTTGCTTCAAATACGCTAGTCCGCTTTTTGTTAAGGTAATAAACGGGTCTGTATTTTTATCTGCTTTGTACTCCGGTATCTGAACAAAAAAGGCTAACGATACAAAAGCAATTACAAAAGTAAGCAAATCTATATAGATAATGGTTTGCAGATTTGTAAAAGACAAAACAGCAGTTGCAATAATCGGTGTTAAAATACTGATCAATGCATTTGAAAATGAACGCATGCCGCTGACCTTTTGATAATGCTTTTTAGGTGTTAAAAGCGTTATTGCCACATCAGATGCAGGCTGCTGAACCGTATTCATCAATCCGTTCAAAGCATTCAATCCATACAGATGCCATATTTCAAGCCTACCCGTTTTCAGCAGAATAAAAATTGAAATCGTACACAAAGCGGCGAAAGTATCGCTGACAAGCATTGTAATTTTTTTATTCCATTTATCGCTTAATGAGCCTGCAAAAATACTCATTATTACATATGGCGCATATGAGAAAACAGACAATAATGCCGTTGTGAGTGCAGAGCCTTTTGCAGTGTATGACCAGACGATAAGCGCATAGTTCGTCATTGAACTGCCCAATTGTGATAATGCCTGTGTTGACCAAAGAATCAAAAAATATTTTAATTCTTTATAAGTTGTTTTTATTAAATTCATTTGACTTTGCTCCTTATTTAAAATATTTTAAAACTAAAATGCAAAGTCCATTCGGACGAAATGAATGCTTATTTCTCCATGCAACCTCGTCCTTTAGACTTTGCACGGAGCCTTTACAATGCAGAGTAACATTGAAAAATTCCTTTCTTAACTTAATATAATTCAATTACTTGAATTTTTCTAATTCAAGCAGTGTTTTCTTAACTTCAATTCCGCCAGCATAGCCTGTTAAAGAGCCGTCTGCGCCGATAACTCTATGGCAGGGCACAACAATCATAAGTTTGTTTTTGTTATTTGCACCGCCGACAGCACGAACTGCTTTTGGATTTCCGATGTTCTCAGCAATATCCTTATAGCTTCTTGTTTCCCCATAAGGGATATTGCACAGCTCGTTCCATACTTTCAGCTGAAATGCAGTACCGTTCATTTCAAGCGGTAAATCAAAACTTTTTCTTGTTCCGCTGAAATATTCCTCCAGTTGCTTGATTGCTCTTTTTGTTAAAGCAGACATATTACTGTTTTCGGCTTTTTCACTTAATTGAACGGAAACCAGCTTTTCGCCGTTATCTTCAACACAGATAACACCTATATTTGATTTGAGATAGCCTTTATAATGCATAGTTTTTCCAAGATAAAAGGCAGGAGCAAGCCCCTGCCCTACAAATTTGTTATTATACTAACTTCACATTATTGAATTTATAATCTTCAACATCTGCTGAAACGCTTTTGCCGTTGAATCTTACAAGCTCAAGATTTTCAACATTTTCTGCATCAATTGCATATTTATAATCATCACAGAGATTGCCCCAGCTTGTTTTGGTTTTCATAATTGTTATATCCTTTGCATAGCGGATAAAGAAGGCTGAATTATCATACTTTTCAACGCCCCAATCAATGCAAGGTCTTAAATCATATAAACCACACTGCCACTTGCTTGTTTTTGTAAGCTCAACACGGCAGTTTTCAAAGATTACATCCTCAATAATATTATCTGCATTTCCGTGAATCAGGACGCCGTTTTCGCCCTTTGCCGTAACATTGAAGAAACGGATATTTTTGATTTTGCCGCTCTTCGTATTATCATCTCTGTTAAAGGTTGTTATTGTAATCGGCTCTGCTGTTCCCCACCAATCCGGGCAGAAGCGGCGGGTTTCAATAATAATATTTGAATATGTAACATTTTCAACATTTCCGCCGTCTCTGATCTGAATGGAAAGACCTCTGTTTGATTTGCTGATTGTGCAGTTTGATACGATAACATTTCTGAAATCGCCTACACCCTCTGTGCCTATCTTAATTGCAGCGGAAGTTGAAATAAGTGTGCAGCCGTCTATAACAACATTTTCTGTTGGACCGTATTCACTGTTTCCCTTAGAGGTTTTCAGGCAGATACAATCATCAGCACAGGTTACATGACAGCCCAAAATTCTTACATTGGAGCAATGATCGGGATCAATACCATCGCTGTTTGCAACATCAAGATCATTTAAAATTCGGATTCTATCAATCAGAACATCATCACAGCCTGCCGGATGAAGCGTCCAGAACGGCGCATCAATAACAGTAAAATCCTTAAAGGTAATATGATTACTCTTTTCAATATACATAACCGTTGGGCGGGGATAAAAATCGCCCGTAACATAATACTTATCTTTTCTCTGAACAAAAGCGTGGCCGTTTGCATCAATCGTACCCTCGCCGCTGATCGAACAGCCGTCTGCCTCATAACCATAGATAAAAACAAAGCTTGGCTTTCCTGTTACAGGATTTCCGATAAGCGCCGTTTTCGGATCATTAATCAGCTTGTTCGGGCGGATATATCCATCAATATTTGATGTTGCTTTTATCGTTGCACCCTTCTGAATATGAAGATCAACATTCTTTTTAAGCTGAATTGAATCACAGTAAAAAACATAACCGCTCTGAAGAACAACTCTTCCGCCGCCGTTTTTTGCGCAATCATCTATTGCATGCTGAACAGCAAATGCATCATTTGCCTTTCCGTCGCCGACAGCACCATATTGCAAAACATTATATTCTTTCATAACGCTTTCTCCTTAATCATTTTAATCAAATTTATATTTCCTCTCAATAATATCACAGAGAATTTAGTTTGACAAGTATAATAACTTGTGATAA
>JAIDLO010000106.1 GCA_029050995.1 Eubacterium sp.
ATCATTACTGTAATCCGCGTAGCCGCAGTCATTATCCTTGTCCTTCAGGCAATTTTTCTTATAACAGAAAGCGGAAAATCATTTTCTGATTTTAAATTGAAATAAAAGGATATAACAAATAAAATCCCCGCTGCATTTCAGCGGGGATTTTTATAATAATTATACTAATGCTTTTGCGTTAAAATATGCCAAATATCATTTCCAACAAAACCGCAGGAGCGATATAGTTTTTCTGGGTTTGTTGGATTATCGGTTTTTCCGGATACAGTTGCAAAATTTGCTTTATCCATTCTGCAGAGTAATTTGTTTACAATCATTTTACCTATTTTTCTTCCTCTGTATTCGGGTAAAACCTGTATCCATTCCAATATGCCTTCTTTTGCTTCTGCGTCAAAGTCCGCAATTCCGCAGCCTATAATCTTATTTGTTTTATGCTCAATTACTAAAATCCATAAATCTTTGTTATAAACTTTTGTTTTTGTGAATGACAGAATTTGCTCATAGCTTACAGACAAATCAGTATAAGATTTGTTGATGATTTCAACGATTGCAGGAATATCCGATATTTCTGCTGTTTTAACTGTAAAGCCCTCTACTGTGCTTCTTTCAATATGATTCAAGTGATGAATCAGTCGAAAATACTTTTCATCCGAATAATCAAGAAGATAGCTGTCCTTAAAATCATTGTTATGAACGATTTTCATATTTTCAGGTATTCTTATATTTTCGTTTTTCCAGTAGGGAATGGATAAATTCCCGCACGGGTTTTCCAAATACTCATTTAGTAACATATTTTGTTTTCCTCTTTTTAATGACTTTGAGAAATGATTTCTCTTATATCTTTTTCTGCCTGTTCAATTTCTGCAAGGAATTCTCTTGAAGAAACACGCAGTGCGCCGTTGCCGAGGATGATAAGCTGTTCAAGTGCATCAGAGGTAACAACTCTTACCTTGTGCTTTTTCGCAAGCTCGTGAGATACCTTTTCAATATACAAATCAGCCGTTTCAGCCTCTTTGGTATAAACAATGTTTATATTGTTTACCTTTTCAACCTCTCTGTTGCCTCTTACCTTATAAGCATCAAAAACAAGAATGACCTCGCATTTCTTATATCCCTGATAATTGCAAAGAATATTTATGAGCGTATTTCGTGCTGCATCAAGATCCTCCGTTGTTATATTTTTCAGGTTGTTCCATGAATAAATAACATTGTAGCCGTCAACAAGCAGATACTCCTTGCCGTCATAGTTCGGCGCTTTCTTACCTTTATATTTCTTCTTTTCGGTGCTTTCCGTAAAAGTAAAATGACTTTGGCTGGGATTGTTTGAACGGCTTTTAACAGGGCCATAGGTCTGCTCAAAAATCTGCATAAGCTCTTTATCAAGTGCAAAAAGATTACCCTTATCCCTATAATTTAAAAACGATATCTTGCTGCTTGTGTCAACATACTCACTTTTTGGTGCAGAGAGTGCACTCGGCAGGTGCATATGGCTTTTTACCTCGTTCCACTTTACATTGTAGCCTGCACCGTGTGAGCAGAATACAGAATCACAGGGATTGTCTACATCCGCATCACAATCATATCCAATCGCATTGATAATCTCTTCGGTGTTGTGACAAGGCTCGTAACCCTTTAAGCTGCACATCAGTTTGCCCTTGCCGTGCGTGTACTGCATAACATCTCTGGAATAATCATACATTGTTGAAACAGGAGCCGTACCGCTTATAGCCGAAATTTCGCCGATTGTTTCGGGAGGATTGAAGTTTCCGAACATGCGCTGAATATCCGTCATAGCTCTGCCGATGTTTTCTGTTGGAACCTCTAATGTGAATTCATAAATCGGCTCAAGCAAAATGCTGTCAGCAGAACGCAGACCTTGGCGGACTGCTCTGTAGGTAGCCTGTCTGAAATCTCCGCCCTCGGTGTGTTTAGCGTGCGCTCTGCCCGAAACAAGCGTAATCTCCATATCTGTGATTGGAGAGCCTGTTAAAACGCCGATATGTGTCTTTTCATATAAATGCGTGAGTATTAATCTTTGCCAATTCCTGTCAAGTATTTCATCTTTACATTCAACCTTAAAAACAAGCCCGCTATCCCTTTTTGTTGGTTTCATTAAAAGATGAACCTCGGCATAGTGCCTTAATGGTTCAAAATGACCGATACCCTCAACCTTATCGGATATGGTTTCCTTGTAGATGATATTGCCCTTGCTGAAGGTTGCGTCAATTCCAAAACGCTCTTTAATTATTGTCTGTAAGATTTCGAGCTGAATATCGCCCATAAGCTGAACCTGAATTTCGCTCAGCCTTTCGTTCCATACAACCTTTAGCTGAGGATCTTCGTTTTCAAGAATTCTCATTTTAGCAAGTGCAGTGTGGGCATCAATTGTATTGGGAATATTCAGTTTATATGTAAGAACAGGCTCTAAAACGGGCAGACTGCTGTTTTTCTCTGTACCCAAGCCATCTCCAGGGTGTGTAAAGGTAATTCCCATTACAGCACAAATCGTGCCTGCCTCTGCTTCATCAATCGTTGAAAACCGCTCTCCCGAGTAAATTCGGATTTGATTTACCTTTTCGGCGCTTTTGTTTTTGTCAGATTTCAGTATTTCCTTAACTTTCAGACTTCCGCCTGTAACCTTTAAAAAGGTTAGGCGCTGTCCTTTGTCCTCAGAAATTTTATAAACCTTGCCTGCAAACTCGTTGCTGTATTTCGGCATAGCTGTGTAGCTGTATAAACAATCTAAAAATTCTTCAACACCTGTCAGCTTTAATGCAGAGCCGAAAAGGCAGGGGAATATTTTTCTGCTTTTAATGCAGTTAATGATATCGTTTTTGTTTATTTCTTCGCTTTCATAATATTGATTCAAAAGCGTTTCATCACATACTGCAAGATTTTCGTATAATTCATTTTTATCTGTGCAGCCAAAATCAACACAGCCGTCACTGAATTTCGTTTTCAGCTCGGTTAAAATATCCTGCTTGTCCGCACCCTCTAAATCCATTTTGTTTACGAAAATAAAGCAGGGAACATTGTATTTGGCTAATAGCTTCCAAAGTGTGTGCGTATGGCTTTGAATACCGTCTGTTCCGCTGATTACTAAAATTGCGTAGTCAAGCACTTGCAGTGTTCGTTCCGTTTCAGCAGAAAAATCTACATGCCCCGGTGTGTCAAGCAAAGTGAATTCCGTATCTTTATATTTTAAAACTGCCTGCTTTGAAAAGATTGTTATTCCTCGGTCACGTTCAAGAGAAAATGTATCTAAAAAAGAATCCCTGTGGTCAACTCTGCCAAGCTTGCTGATATTTCCGGATTGGTATAATAAAGCTTCGGAAAGAGTCGTTTTTCCCGAATCAACATGTGCTAAAACACCAACAACAATCTTTTTCATTTCCTCACCTCACTAAAGCAGTTTTGTATATCATATCATAAAGTGTTTTGATTGTAAATTGATTATAGGAATACAATATTTGTTGTGTAAAGTATTCTAATATGTTATATTAATTATAAATGAAACTATTATTAATTGAATTCTGAAAGGATTATGGATGATACAGGAAATAAACGGAATAAAGTTTAAAATGAAAGAAGAATATGATTTCAGTTTTCTTAGTGAATATGGAAAAGTATTCAAGGTGTTTGATGATCAGGACAGCGGAAATATCTGCTTCGGTACAGATAATGGGAATGAAAGATATTTTGTTAAATTTGCCGGAGCAAAAACAGCGGAATATGATGGCGAAATAAGTGATGCTGTCAGCAGATTAAAATCAACAGTTCTTATTTATGAAAATCTGAAACATAAAAATCTTATAGAATATGTTGAATCAAAAGAAATCAATAATGGTTTTGCCATGATTTTTAAATGGGCAAACGGCGAGTGTATGGGTAGAATGTATCCTGAATCACACCGAAAATTTATGGCTCTGTCAAGTGAAATTAAGCTGAAAGTATATGATGATATACTTAGTTTTATAAACTATATTGCAGATTCAGGCTATGTTGCTGTTGATTTTTATGACGGCAGTATTATGTATGATTTTGATAATCAAAAAACAATTATATGTGATATTGATTTTTTCAGAAAAGCGCCTGTTATAAATGATATGGGTAGAATGTGGGGAAGCTCTATTTTTATGTCCCCGGAAGAATTTGAGCTTGGTGCATTAATGGATGAAATTACCAATGTTTATACTTTAGGTGCAATGGCATTTGCGTTGTTTGGAAATTATAAACGAGATTTTGAAAACTGGACCTTAAGCGAAAATTTATACAATGTTGCAGTAAAAGCAATAAGTGATGACAGATTAAATAGACATCAATCTGTTGAAGAGTTAATGAATGCGTGGAATGAATACAATGTTTAGTAATAATGATAAAAGAATAGAATATTACAAGCTTATTCTTGAAAAAGACATTGATTTTATAATGGAGTATGCATTGCCAAAAGGCTATCATTTTGAATTCTATAAAGCAGGAGACAGAGATGCTTGGATTGAAATAGAAAAAAGTGCTGAAGAGTTTTTTACATATGAAGAAGGTCTTGCAGCATGGAACAAGTATTATTCAGGAAAAGAAAATGAACTGCTTAACAGAATGGTGTTTGTAATCAATGAAGAGGGAGAAAAGGTTGCAACGGCGACTGCGTTTTATGATATATACGGGCAAGATAAATCCGGCTCTGCTTGGCTGCATTGGGTTGCCGTTAAAAAAGAATATCAGAGTAAAGGTTTATCAAAGCCGTTGATTACATATGTTTTGAGAATAATGAAATCATTAGGTTATACACATGCGAAAATACCAACACAAACGAATACTTGGCTGGCTGTTAAGATTTATCTTGATCTGGGATTTTGTCCTACACCTGAAAATGCTGTTGACAGCTATAAGGG
>JAIDLO010000107.1 GCA_029050995.1 Eubacterium sp.
CGTGAGATGTGTATAATATACAGATAATTTATAAATAAAGGATTCATATGAAAAAGTTACTTGTCTATCTGAAGGATTATAAAAAGGAAAGCTTTTTTGCGCCCCTTTTTAAAATGCTTGAAGCAATATTTGAATTGATTGTTCCGCTTGTTGTTGCTTCAATTATTGATGATGGTATATTAAATAAAGATATCGGTTTTATCATTTCCCGTTCTGCAATTCTTGTTGCACTTGCTGTAATCGGTATGGTTGCCGCAATAACTGCGCAGTATTTTGCAGCAAAGGCAGCAACAGGCTTTGGAAAAGAGCTTCGCTATGCTTTGTTTGATAAAATTGAATCTCTTTCTTTTTCGGAAATAGACCGTGTGGGAACATCAAGCCTTATAACAAGATTAACAACCGATTCAAACCAGGTTCAAAATGGTGTTAATTTAGTTTTAAGATTATTCCTGCGTAGCCCGTTTATTGTTTTCGGCGCAATGATTATGGCGTTTACTGTTGATGTTAAGTGTGCGTTTATTTTTGTTGCCGTTATCCCTGTTCTTTCAATCGTTGTGTTCGGCATTATGGCTTATACGATTCCGAAATATAAGCAGGTGCAGAATAATCTGGACAGCATTACGCTGAAAACAAGAGAGAATCTGAGCGGTGCAAGAGTTATAAGAGCGTTTACACAGGAAGAAAATGAGATAAACGATTTTACAGAAAAGAATAATATTTTAACACGCCTTCAAAAAGGTGTCGGCAGAATATCTGCTTTAATGAATCCTGTTACTTATGTAATTATAAATATCGGTATTATTGTTTTGATTTACAGTGGTGCTGTTCAGGTTAATGTCGGCAATCTTTCACAGGGCGAGGTTGTTGCACTTTATAACTATATGAGTCAGATCCTTGTTGAGCTTATTAAGCTCGCTAATCTTATTATTACTGTTACAAAGGCGCTTGCCTGTGCTTCAAGAATTGAAAGCGTTTTAAATCTTGAAAATTCATTGGAGCATAATAACGAAAACGAAGTTAAATCTTCAAATGCTGTTGATTTTGATAGTGTATCATTAAGATACAAGGATGCTTCCGATCATTCACTTGAAAACATTTCCTTCAGTGCGGAAAAAGGAAGCGTAATCGGCGTAATCGGCGGTACAGGCAGCGGTAAAACAAGCCTTGTTTCCCTTATTCCGCATTTTTATGATGCAACCAAGGGTAAGGTGCTTGTTGACGGAATAGATGTTAAATCCTATTCTGATGACGATTTAAGGCAGAAAATCGGCTTTGTTCTTCAAAAGGCAGCATTGTTTAAAGGTACTGTTCGTGAAAATCTCAAATGGGGCAGTGAAGAAGCAACAGATGAAGAAATGCTTTCTGCTCTTGATAAAGCACAGGTGTTTGATACGATAACTGACAAAGGCGGCTTGGATGCTGAAATCGAGCAAAACGGTTCAAACCTTTCGGGAGGTCAGAAGCAAAGAATTTCTGTTGCAAGAGCCTTAGTCAGAAAGCCTGATATACTTATTCT
>JAIDLO010000108.1 GCA_029050995.1 Eubacterium sp.
AACCTGTGACCCTCTGCTTGTAAGGCAGATGCTCTCCCAGCTGAGCTATGCTCCCGAGTGAGATATATTCTATCATAAAACAGGAAAAAGTCAATACCTTTTTGCATTTTTATGTAAAATTTTTCGCGGGTCGGTTATTCTTCCTACCTGCGAATGTTGATTTTATTCGGGATATTTTAAATCCTCTTTTGTCCAATCCTTAATAATTTCAAGGAACGCTTTGGCTTCTTCCTTTGCCTGCGGCAGATTATGGTCTGCATAGTTTCCGCATTCTTTTGCTGTTGCGCCCGGAATCTGTCCCCAGAAATCAGCAATAAACTGAAAAGCCTCTTTAATCAGATTGATTGAATATTTATCCGTTAATGAACGGGTAAGAAAATAAAAGCCTGTTCGGCAGCCCATTGGACCGAAATAGATAATGTTATCGCCGAATTCCGTGTTGCGGACATAGGTTGCAAAAAGATGCTCAATTGTGTGCATAGCTGCATTTGTCATAACGGTTTCTCTGTTTGGCTCACGCATACGAATGTCGTAGGTTGTAATATCATCATCAATTCGGCTGATATAAATGCCCTTTGTTAATTTGTTGTGGTCTATCTGAAAGCTTGGTATCGTTTTCATTTCAATTCAGCTCCTTGCATTATTTATTATCTGCTTATTTTATTTATTCATTATATAAATATTATCATAATCTTTTCTGTTTTTCAACTTAACAAATTCTGAAAATCCTCGGGGAACGGACAGGAAATATGCATTTCTTCGTTTGTAATCGGATGCACAAAATAAATGTCCTTGCAGTGAAGCGCCTGCCTGTTGATATGTTCATCCGCTCCGCCGTAAAGGCTGTCGCCGACAAGCGGATAGCCTAAATGCGAAAAATGAACTCTGATCTGGTGTGTTCGCCCTGTTTCAAGATTTATTTTTAAAAGTGTTCTGCCGTTTGTTGTTTTGATAGGCTTGTAATGCGTAACAGCGTGTTCGCCGTCCTCGGCAACACAGCGCTTAATAATGCTTTCGCTTAAACGCTTAATCGGCAAATCAATTGTTCCGCCGTCTGTAATTTCTCCGTGCACAACCGCGTAATAATCTTTTTTGATTTTTCCTGCAAGCTTTGAAGCGGAAAGCTCGTGCTTCGCAATCAGAACAGCGCCGCTTGTATCTCTGTCTAATCTGAAAACTGCGCGGAAAGCGGTATCTTCTTTCATATGTGCGGAAACGGCATTTGAAAGTGTGTCGCCTCTGTGGTTTCTGCTTTCGTGAACAGGCATAAAAGGCGGTTTGTTTACAATAAGAATATCCGCATCCTCATAAAGAATATCAATTTCCGTATCGGATGGTGCGGGCATATGCCCTTTGCTTTCAATAGAAATCTCAAGAATATCTCCTGTTTTTATTCGCTCTATTGCTTTTGCAAAGCTTCCGTTCAGCGTTATTCCGTTTTCAGTTTGCTTCAGCTTTGTAAGCAATGCCGATGATACGCCGAAGCTTTTTAAAAAATCCTTAATCATCAAGCCGTTATCAGCCTGTGATATTTCAAAATTTATCCTTCTCATACAAAATTTATTATATATTTAATTTCAAGTTATTGCAATTAAATATTGAAATATAAATACTGTAGTGTTAAAATAATTTAGGCAATAAAGAGAAATCCGAGCCTGCCAAAATGCAGTATTAAAGCGAATTTAGAATTTTTCACTGTTGCCTTGCGCCAGCAAGGCTGCCATCTCAAAATCCCAAATTCATCTTTACTCCAAGCATTTTGGTGCTGCGCAGTTTAAATTGTGCT
>JAIDLO010000109.1 GCA_029050995.1 Eubacterium sp.
CGGCGACCACCGATATCTTCAGGAGTAAGATCGTCGGCAGCGTGAGTATTGTATAAGAGACAGTGAATATACAGATTATTACAGAATGCTGGCAAGAAATGTTTTTGATGAACATGAAGATGAGATGAAAGAAAAAATGGAAGAAGAGATAACTGCAGAAGAATATATCAATCTTACTAAGAAAGATTTTTCAGAGTATTATACAACTGTAAAATCGCAGGTAGGCTATGCGAAAGATTTCTTCCCGGCAACGCTTTTGGCAATTGATGATTGGAAACTTGAAACGCTTGAAAATCATCTTGTTTCCGGTTCAATCAATCTTGATAAGCTTGCCTCCGGCGAAGAGATTATTCTTGTTGCACCGCAGAAAGCTGCCTACCAAGTGCAACGAGTTAAGAATTTCTTCTTAGGTTCAACTACTTTTGATGATGAAATCAATAAAGATTATGAGTATGACCTTTATGGCGAATGTGCATATAAAGCCGGCGATACAATTGATATAAGCTTGTTGTTTGGTTATCTGTATGATTCCATTTACGGCGAAATGGAAGAAACAACCGCTAGCTCTTATGATTTGGATAAAGTAGATAAAAAGGTTAAAATCGGCGCAGTTATCAGCCCGAATGCTTTTTATAATAGCGATTTAGAGTGGGTATCTATGGGAATGGAATTCGGCGCTATCACTTCAATTTCGGGTATGAATAAGTTTTCTCCAACAGAAAAATATTACGGCATTTATATGAATGTTGACGGCGAAATTACAGATGAAATGGATGAAACGATAACTACCGCAGTTAATTCCGTTCTTTATAAATATGACGATAGCGTTTATTCCGAATATCAGGCAAAAAAGAATGTTGAAAAATCTAATAATTCATTGATTGTTGCCATGGTTTCGTTAATCATAATCGGCTTTACAATCTGTGCAAGCTTAACGAATAATGCGTTTACGGCAAGTATCCGAGAAAGAAAAAGAGAGCTCGGCACGCTTCGTGCAGTCGGCATTTCAAGAAAAGAATTTGTTGAATCGTATGTAAGGCAGCTTTTAAAAACCTTTGGGCTTGGCTATGGCTTGGGCTTTGGTATTTTTACATTAGGCTATTTAATCTGCCGTGTTGCTGTTTATATTAAAAATTTGCAACCGGATAATATGGCTTACCCGTCAGAGGTTGGAATTGATTTCAAGCCTTGGATAACTATTGCATTCTGCATTGTCCTTTTCGCAATATGCAGCATACATCTTTGGCTGAAAATCAAAAAAGAAATGAAAAATAGTATTATAGATAATATTAGGGAATTATAAATCCTCGCTTATCAGCCTTCCCCTTGAGGAAAGATTCCCCTGCCAGGGGAAATGTCAACGCAGTTGACAAAAGGGTAGCGCAGCAGGTGGCTGCGAAGCAGACGGATGAGGTGTAATAAATTATGAAAAAGAAAAAACTAACAATCAACGCCCTTGCGGGCAGTAATCTAAAAACAAGAAAAAAGCAATATGCAATTATGTTTGTCGGCATCATTCTTGCAATGGTGTTTTCCTCCAGCATTGTGCTTTATCTGTTCAGCTCAAACGAAACCTATCTTGCGCAGGCAAAAGAAAAGTACGGTGCGCAGGACGGAATCGTTTACAGCTATAATAATGACGAATCTGTATTCCGAAAAGCAAAGGAAGACGGCGCAATAACGGATTACGGCTTAGGTCATATTATCGGCTATGCATATGTTTCTGATGATGAAGCCAATATGGGTATGTCTGTCGGCTGGCTTGAGGATAAGGCAAAGGAAATCTCGCATCAATCTCTGCTTGAAGGCGAATATCCAACAAAAGAAAATGAAATTGCTGTTGAGAAAGCAGCCCTGTTCAAACTTGGTATTGACGCAAAAGTCGGAGACGAAATAACCTTAAAGATTAAAACGCAGAGTAATGACGAGTATTTCAATACAAAAGAAAAAACCTATAAATTAGTCGGCATTTTAAACAATAAGAAAAGCAACATTCAAAATGAGTTTTGGAATGAAAATAATTGCGTAGATGTACCGGCTGCCTTTGTAGCAAACGGAACGAAAACAGAGCTTGGCGGTAAAGAAAAATTAGTTGCTTATATGAATTCCGATATGGTAAATCGTTCATATGAGAACAGCGTTTGGTCATATTTGGAAGAACACGGGTGCAGATTTGTTCAAACCTGTATTGATGAATTATCTACATTATCTTCATTATCTTCATTCTCAAGTATTTCGGAAAACAGCTATCTTATGATTGTTATTGTACTTGTACTTGTATTTGCAAGCTGTATTGCAATCATCAATTCATTTAATACAAATCTTAAGGAACGCAAAAAGCAGATTGGTATGATGCGTGCCGTTGGTACAACCAAAAGGCAGATTATTCAGATTTTCGGCAGGGAAGCGTTTATAATTAGCCTGATCTGTGTTCCCGTAAGTATTGCATTGTCTTACGGCATTGTTTGGGGAATTGTAAGTCTTTCAAGTGAAAATGCTGTAATGACAAAGAGCGTTTTTGTTCTTCCTGCTTGCGCAGTTGTTTGTCTTGTTGTAACAATGCTTGCTTCGCTTTTGCCGTTGCTTTCTGCCGCAAAAATAACACCTATGCAGGCAATTCGCGATATAGATAATACACGCAAGATGAAAACAAAAAAGATTAAATCCAAAAAGAATTTCAATGTTCCTTCTCATCTTGCAAAGCGTAATTTAACCTTTTATAAAGGCGGATTAATCGCAGTAAGTGTAATTCTTTCTATAACAATTGTATTTTCCTGCTTATGCTTTTTCTCTCTTGCCGATATTTATGGCAATATTGGCACGATTGGTAAGGATTATGAAATATCAAGTCTTGGCGCTTCTTCGTCTGAATTTGTTAATTACGGCGGTGGAATGAGTAATGCCGATAAGCAAAATATAGAAGCAATGCCGTATGTTGCAAAAGCCTATGGCGAAAAATCCGTTGTTTCCATTGTTGAAGTAAATGAAATAACAAAATTCCATAAAGCATTCCTTAGAATGCAAAGTGTTTTTAATGATGGCAATTTAGATGATTTAACATATGAAAACTATGAAGAAAAATGGTATTCGGAATATACGGAAGAGTATTTAGATACTAAAAAAGAATTCGGCTTTAAAAATGAAATTGTTCCTGTTGACCTTTTCGGTCAGGAAACAGAAGATTTGGAAATTCTGAAGAAGTATGTATCAGACGGCGAAATTCATATGAATAAAATTGCATCCGGTGATGAGGTCGTTCTTGTTGCTCCCAATAAAGTAAAAAAAGCAATAAGAATTGATAAGGACGGTTTTGGCTTCGGTGATTACTGTGATGATGAAACCATAACTCCCGGCTATCAGGTAGTGTTTGAAGGCGAAAATCCGTATAAAGTCGGCGATACGCTTGAATTAACAACGGTTGTTTGCAATGAGGATACAGAAGAGTATAAAACCTACAAGAAAAAAACCACGATCGGTGCAATCATAACGCCGTCCGATTTAGATAAAGCAATTGAAAAAGAAAATGTACATTGCGGTTCTCATGGCTTTTCATTTTTTACATCAATAGCAGGAATAAACAATTTCTGCGAAAATGTTAAATACGAGAATATTGATGTTTATGCAGACAGAGAGTTGGATGACGAAACAGATAAATTATTAACGGATTCGTTGACAGAGATTACCGATAAATACGGCGGCTTTATAAGATCTGATTATGCGCATCAAAAAAATCAGCAGCAGTTATTGTTTGAGATTTTTGTATCTGTTCTTTCTATTATCGTTGTCGGTTTTACTGTATGTGCAAGTATTGTGAATAATACTTTAACCGCAAGTATAAGAGAAAAGAAGAAAACAATCGGAACACTTCGTGCTGTCGGTGCTTCGGAAAGTGATATTGTAATTTCGTTTATCAAACAGCTTTTATCCGTTTTCAAATGGGGCTATGGTATCGGCTTCGGATTATTCGGTGTTATTTATCTTGCTTTGTATGCCTTGTTTAAATATCAGCAAATCAATAAAATCACATTCGCTGAATCGTTTTATCTTTCCTTCAGCCCTTGGATAACAATCACATTCTGCATTATTCTGTTCGGCATATGCAGTATAAACCTCTGGCTGAAAATCAGAAAAGAAATGAAAAACAGTATTATTGATAATATAAGGGAGTTATAGTGTGAAAAATCACACTATTCCGATTATATTGCCCTCGAAATTTGCTATGGCATAATTTCGAGATGGCTAAATTCACATTCACGCCTTGTCTGGCTACAACAAGGGCAATCGTGATTTTTTATTGATTTTTGTAGCCAGAAAGGCTATGTGAATTAATATGAAAAAGTTTTTAACATTTATGGTGGCATTCCTGCTTTGCCTTTGCTTTGCGCTTCCTGCTTTTGCAGCAGAGGAAGAAACTACACAGGATGGCTCTCAGCCAAGAGTTATGCTGTATTCATATAACATTAAGGGAAACAGCATTTCTCCCGATAAAGAAAAGGAGCTTGAAATCGTAATAAAGAATTACAGCTCAACAAAAGCAATCAGCAATATTAAGCTGTCTTTAACAGAAGAAAGCGGAGATATAAAGGTAAAGGGTACGGGCACACAGTATGTAAACAGAATAGGCGCAAACTGTACATACACATGGAATGTAACGCTTGCCGCATCAAAAACAGCGCAGACAGGCGAGCATAAGCTTGCTCTGAGCGTTGAATATGAAGATAGATATTATAGTGCCTATTCTGCTTCAGATGTAATCTGCGTTGATGTAAAGCAAACTGTAGCGCTTGATTATGATGCTGTTCAGCTTCCTGTAAAGGTTACACAGGGCAATACAGAAACAATTTCTCCGAATATTATGAATACAGGTAAAAGCCTTATAAGAAATTGCAAACTCAGCTTTGATATTGACGGTCTTGAAAGCGGGGGAGTGCTCTTTATCGGAGAAATCCCTGCGGGCGAAAGTGCAACAGGCAGTGCCAATCTGCGTGTAAGTGATGAAAAGCTCGGCAAGGTTGAGGGTACAATTAAGATTTCATATGAGGATGAATTCGGAAAGAAGTATTCCAAAAAGGTAAAGGTTTCAACCTTAATTGAAGAAAAGAAAGAGGTTGCCGAAACAGAGCAAAAGGAAGAAGAAAAGAAAAATCCGCTTTGGTGGCTCTTCCTCATCATAGGTATTGCAGCAGGCGGCGGTATTGGCTTCGGTATTCCTGCAATCATCCGTTCAAGCAAGCAGCGTAAAGAGGATGAAATGAGACTGTAATTCCATATTAAAAAATATAAAAGCCGTTCCATTGGAACGGCTTTCGTTATGTTTATTGATTTATTCTGCTTTTGCTAATAATTTGAGTACTTCATCTACGGCTGTGTTCATAGAAGCATTGGCAGAAAAGCTCTTATCTCTTGAAGCAATTTCAACGATATTCTGCTTCATATTTCGTGGGCTTACAATTACTCTAAACGGTACGCCAATCAAATCGGCATCCGAGAACATAACGCCTGCGCTAACCGTGCGGTCATCATAAATAACCTCAACACCCTTGTTTTGTAAATCCTCATACAGCTTGTCTGCATATTCCTTTACATCAGCATTATCTGCACGAACAGCACAGAGGTGTACCTGCCAGGGAGCTACAGCCAACGGCCAGATCGGACCGAAATCATCATGATGTGCTTCACAGATTGAAGCGGCAAGTCTGCCGACACCGATACCGTAGCAGCCCATAATCGGATACTGTGTATCTCCGTTGCTGTCAACGAAAGTCATATTCATAGACTTTGTGTACTTTGTTCCCAGCTGAAAAATGTTTCCAACCTCAATACCTCGTGATACTGTGATTGCAGGCTTTCCGCAGTGCGGACAAATGCCGCCTTCCTGTATCTTTGCAAAATCGTGATACTCTGCATCCGCAATATCACGGCGCATATCAAGCCCCGTATAGTGATACTCGCAGATATTTGCACCGCAGGAAAGATTATTCAGGTTTTCAAGAGAACGGTCATACAGAATTGTAAAATCGCCTTTCAGGTTGACAGGTCCGATATAGCCTGCGTTCAGTCCGCATTCTTCGGTAATGACTGCCGGATGAATCTCACATCCTAAATAATTTGTAAGCTTGGTTTCATTGACCTCAAGATCGCCGCGAATAAATAAAACGATATAGTGATCGTCGGAATTACGCTGATAAACAACCGCCTTGCAGGAAGTCTTTTCATCACAATTGAGGAACGCGCAAACATCCTCAATCGTGTGAATATTCAGCGTGTGTACTAAAGTCAGTTCTTCCGAAACATCCTCTCTTTTATTATCAAGAATGCATTCTGCTGCTTCCATATTGGCACGATAATCACATTCCGAACAGATAGCAATAGAATCTTCGCCGATAGGGGAGAGAAGCATAAATTCGTGAGAGATATTGCCGCCCATCATACCGGAATCAGAAGCAACAGAAATAACCTCAGGCAAGCCTGTTCTTGCGTAGATACGCTCATAAGCCTTGTGGCATTTATCATAATATGCTTCTAAATCTTCTTGGCTTGTATGGAAGGAATAGGCATCCTTCATTGTGAATTCACGAACACGGATGAGTCCTGCTCTCGGCCTTGCTTCATCACGGAATTTAGTTTGAATCTGATAAACCATAAAAGGGTATTTTACATAGCTTTCTCCGTAATCACGCACAAGATGAACAGCCGCTTCCTCGTGTGTCATACCAAGCACAAGCGGGCTTCCGCTGCGGTCATTAAAGCGAACCATTTCCTTGCCGATGCTTTCGTATCTGCCTGATTCCTGCCAGATAGAAGCCGGCATAACAACAGGGAACTGCACCTCCTGTCCGTCAATAGCATCCATTTCCTCACGGATGATTTGCTCAATCTTTCTTGTAACTCTTTTCAATGGCATATAGGATGAAAAAATGCCGTTTGCCATACCTTTCATATAACCGCCGCGCACCATTAAAGCGTGGCTGTCAACGATACAGTCTGATGGTCTTTCTCGGAAACGATTTCCAACAAGTTTTTCTAATTTCATAAAGGATACCTCCGTTTTGTTTTATGAACACAAAAAAAGCCCTAAACCGATCTTACATCAGTTTAGGGCGAACTATAAAAAGTCCGTGGTACCACCTAAATTCGGATATGCTCCGCACTCTCAGGCACAGGTGTTTTTCCAATGCTATATCTCTGTAACGGGAGAACCCGGTGAAGCTTACTGTTGTTTCAGCCCACAGCTCAAAGATGGGTTGGGCATTTTTTCAATAAAGGCTCGCACCAACCGCCTTCTCTCTGAAAATCCAAAATGCTTACTATTTCTTATCACAGCTTTTGTGTTCAATTTCCAAAATTATAGCATAAGAGCTTATAGCTGTCAAGGAATCCCATTTATCATACGAACAAAAGAGAGTATCGAATGATACTCTCTTTTTATTGGCGGAGAGGATGGGATTCGAACCCATGTGGCTTTTGGCCAAACGGTTTTCAAGACCGCCTCGTTATGACCGCTTCGATACCTCTCCGTATCTGCTCGAATATATTATCATAAGAATATTCTGTTGTCAAGACTTTTTTAATAAAAAATCCGCTGCGGAAAAACACAGCGGATTGAATAATTTTAGTTTAGCCTTCTTCGTTCATTTTAGCAAAACATTCGCTGCAGTAAACAGGTCTGTCTTCCTTTGGCTGGAACGGAACCTTGCAGGCTGAACCGCAGGTTGCGCAGATTGCATCGTGCATTTCTCTTGCGCCTCTTGCTGCTGCTTTTCTTGCAGTTCTGCATTCTTTGCATCTCTGAGGCTCATTCACAAAGCCTTTTTCAGCATAGAATTCCTGTTCGCCTGCTGTAAAAGTAAATTCTTTTCCGCAGTCCTTGCAAGTTAAAGTCTTGTCTTCGTACATTTTTTTACCCCTCTTTCATATTAAATTGTTGCAGTTATCAGAAGGAAACTACTTTCAGTTTCTTTCTAATGCGTTGTAAAGCGTTATCGATCGCTTTTGGCGTTTTGCCAAGCTTGCGTGCAATTTCTGAGTAACTGCAACCAATCATATGTAACCTCAAAACGGAATTCTCAAATTTTGAAAGCTCTGTCTGAAGTTGTTGGGTTAGTAAGGATACGCTTTCCTTAGCAAGGAAAGAATCTTCGGCACTTAACGCTGTATTCTTATTATTTACAGTAATTTCTTCAAGCGAAACAACAATGCCTTGCGGTATATCCTTTCGCCTGCTGACCTTGCGCAATGCCGTTTGTAGGGAATTGTTGATACAGGTGTAGCAATAGGTGCTGAATGCTGTTCCTTTGCCGCAATCAAAAGATTTAATCGCTGCAAGCAATCCAATCATACCTTCCTGAATTAAATCATCTCGTTCAATAGGCGAGTCGGAATACTTGGATGCCAATGCTTCAACCGCTGCTCTGTATCTTGTGATAATGAATGTAATCGCATCATTATCTCCTTCTTTGCATAGTGAAAGAATGTCAGCTTCATTTAATTTTTCTAATGCTTTCATATATTCACCTCTTACACTATACAATATTATGTCTAAATTTGTCAAGAAAGAATTTACAGTGATAATTTATTGTCAAAATTTATTACCTAAACATTGAATCTGAATTCTACAATGTCGCCGTCTTTCATAACATATTCCTTGCCTTCGCTCTTAACAAGTCCTTTTTCCTTGCAAGCACTGAGGCTTCCGTTTGCCATTAAGTCATCAAAGGCAACAACCTCGGCTCTGATAAAGCCTCTTTCAAAATCGGTATGAATTTTTCCAGCTGCCTGCGGCGCCTTTGTGCCTTCATTGATTGTCCATGCACGAACCTCTTTTTTGCCGGCTGTAAGGAAGGAAATCAAGCCGAGCAGGTGATAGCTCTTTTTGATAAGTCTGTCAAGTCCGCTCTTTTCAAGCCCCATATCTGCAAGGAAAATTTCTTTTTCCTCTTCTTCAAGTGTTGCAATTTCTGCTTCCATTTCAGCGCAGATCGGCAATGTTTCAGCGCCTTCTTCAGCCGCAATTTCCTTAACGATATTAAAGTTTTGGTTGTTGTCAATTCCGTTTGCAAAATCGTCCTCGCTCATATTGCAGGCGTAGATAACAGGCTTGATTGTAAGGAGTGATACCTCCTTGAGATAATCCATTTCATCCTCGGAAATTTCAACAGCTCTTGCTGTTTTGCCGTTTTCCATTTCGGCATAAAGCCTTTCAAGGAATTCAACCTCAGGTGCAATTGTTTTGTCGCCTTTCATTGCTTTCTTTCTGCTGTCTATTCTTCTTGCAAGAATATCAAGGTCTGATAAAACAAGCTCAAGATTGATTGTTTCAATATCTCTTGCAGGGTCAATAGAGCCGTCAACATGTGTTATATCGTTGTTTTCAAAGCATCTTACAACATGGATAACAGAGTCAACCTCTCTGATGTGGCTGAGGAATTTGTTTCCGAGTCCTTCGCCCTTTGATGCGCCCTTAACAAGTCCTGCAATATCAACGAACTCAATGGTTGCAGGCGTGAATTTGTCTGGCTGATACATTTCTGCAAGTTTATCAAGCCTTTCATCAGGAACGGAAACCATACCCACATTCGGCTCAATAGTGCAGAAAGGGTAGTTTGCGCTCTGCGCACCTGCGTTTGTTATTGCGTTAAAAAGTGTACTTTTTCCAACATTCGGAAGTCCTACAATTCCAAGTTTCATAGTTTTCTCCTTACTTTTATTTATTATTTAATCCTTTTTCCCAGTAAAGCTCTTCTGCATTAGCCGCGCTTGGGAAAGCTTCACGAATTGCCTTGCAAAGCAATTCTATTTTTTTGTTTACATTTTCGCCGAAATCTTCTTTTTTCTCTTTGTCGGCATTTTCACACAAATACCTCAATGTATCTGCTGCATCTTCTTCCGCATTTTTTGTAGCATAATCGCTTATAAAATATTTTTTATCGGCATCGCCGTACGCCTCGCCAAGATATTCAAAGTCTTTTGGATTGAGCTTGCACCATTCGTCATAAAAATCACAGCCGTAATTTTCCAGATAATAAGCAGTTAATCTGTTGTCGATCAGATGCATAAATTCGTGGAAGAAAAGACCGACACCCTGCCCGAAGCCGCGATAGCCGAAAACAACAGTCATTTCTTCAAGGAAATCAGCAACATATGCGTCAATACTGCCGATGCCTTTAACAATGTTGATTCTGATACCGCTGAGCATTTCGTTGTAATCATATAATTCATTAATGAATCCTTCGGGGAACAGTTCAAGATATTTATTGATACCTGTTAATACCGAATTGATTTCAAGTACATTCGCATCATAATCGGTTTCATCCTCGTGAAATCCCGGAATAACCTCGTTGCAGGTAACTGTGATGTCGTATTTCGTTTTAATATTCTGAATAAATTCAGCGTTTTCCTTTTTTAATTCGTCCGTGTTTCTTACTAAAAGATCAAGCTTTGTGTTTACAGGATTATCATTATATTTCCATATGTAGGGAACGGATATTGCTCCGCCTGTTTTATCATTTAATGTTTCTAATACAAAAACGGCATATTTATCACTTAATTTTCCATACTGAATATTTTTGGATATGCCTTTTTCTTTGCTGAATTCAATCTCATTTATTTTTACAGCATCCTTGTAATTATCAGCTGAAAGTTTAAGATCCTCGTTTTTATCATCAGCATAGTAGAATTTTAATATGCTTTTGTTGTTCTCATCAATGAAAGCAGAACTGTCGTTATTTTTAATGTAGCATTTATCCGCTTCATCATAGAAAATGCAGGTGGTTGTGTTTTCACTTTGATTATAAGCGAAATGACTTTTATAGATAAATTCGCCGCTTAATAATTCCGATTTCGGCGCATCTTCATCAGTAAAAAAGCTGGATTTGTATTCAGCCGGACCTATTTTGTTTAATGCCAGATCATAAGCAACAGCCGTTTCATCAGCCTCGTTATAAAGCGTTATCTCATTTTCGCCTGTAAACCTGGCTGCTCGTATGTATTCAAGGTCGCAGTCCTCCAGAGAAATGCTTGCAGTAACCTTTTTTGGTTCGTCGGAATAAAAACAACAAGAAAAAATAGTTGAGG
>JAIDLO010000011.1 GCA_029050995.1 Eubacterium sp.
GTATAAGAGAATAACTCGGCAAACGCAAATGACCTTTGCTTTCAAAAAAAGATAAATATTTTTCTCTTAAATCATTTAAAGATGTCCATTCCATATTTATACTACCTCAATTTCTAAAAAGTGAAAAAGATAAATTTTACACCCTTAGGCAAAGAAAAATCTAAATGCCTATACAAAAGTTCAAGGGCAACCAAAAGAAGTTGCCCTTAAATTTCTGATTCATTAAAGCTTTTCAACAAGCTTTTTGAGCTCTAACATTTCTTCTTTTGTAAATGTTAAACCTTTGCTCATTTTTGAATGATCCGGTGACCAATCTCTAACATCAATCTTTGGCTCACGACCATTCCAAGAAATCATATTAACTTCCCTTGTCCATCCTCGAGCTGTTTCAGAAATAACGCCAACATGCTCAGTAATTTCGTATTTGATTTCTGGCATTTTTCCCCCTCCTTTTCTTGTGAATTAACAATATATATGATTATAATTTTTCAACGATTTCCTTTGTATCTCTTGCAATCATAAGCTCTTCGTTTGTTGCAAGGATGAATACACGAACCTTATCATTTGAATTTGTAAGCTCAGCCTCAGCACCTTTAACTGTTTTCTGGTTAATGGATTCATTGATTGAAACGCCAAGATAGCCAAGATAAGAGCAAACCTTTGAACGAAGCCAGAAGCCGTTTTCGCCGATACCGCCTGTAAATACGATTGCATCAACACCATTCATTGCTGCAACATAAGAACCGATATACTTAGCAATCTGATAAGCCTGCATTTCATGCGCAAGGATCGCTCTTTCGTCGCCCTCATTCTGATGTGCTGTAACATCACGGTCATCTGAATAACCGCCTGAAATCGCGCTTACACCGGACTGCTTATTTAAAATGTTTTCAATATCCTTTGGAGAAAGATCAAGCTTTTCCTGGAGGAATGTTACAACAGATGGATCAACACCGCCGGAACGAGTACCCATCATAAAGCCGTCAACAGGGGTAAAGCCCATTGAAGTATCAATTACTTTGCCGTATTTAACAGCAGCAATTGAAGAACCGTTTCCAAGATGACATGTAATAATTTTAAGCTTGTCAATCTTATCATTCATAAATTCTGCACATCTATGGCTAACGAACTTATGAGATGTTCCGTGGAAGCCGTAACGGCGGATACCGAACTTTTCATAATACTCATATGGCAAAGCATACATATAAGCCATAGGAGGCATTGTGCTGTGGAACGCTGTATCAAAAACAGCAACCTGAGGAACATCAGGACCTACAACGGAAAGGCATGCTGCATAGCCCTGAAGATTTGCAGGGTTATGAAGAGGAGCAAGCGGGCTGAGTCTTTCAACATCAGAAACAACATCCTTATCAATAAGCGTGCTCTTTGTGTACTTATCTCCACCCTGTACAAAACGATGACCGATTGCATCAACCTCATCAAAGGAATCAATAACTTTGTGCTCGCCTGTTAATAACTCTTTAACAGTATTGAAAGCATCTGTATGAGTTGGGATTTCTTTTGTAGAAAGATACTGCTCGCCATTTACCTTGTAAATAACATTGTTTTCGCCACCGCTGATTTTAAGACCTATTCTTTCGATAGCGCCTTTACAAATAACTGATTCATCTTCCATATTAATCAACTGATATTTTAAAGATGAACTTCCGCAGTTGATAACAAGAATTTTCATAAATATATCCTCCGCATATTGCAATTTAAATTATATAATATATAATAATATATATATAATTAATAGTCAAGAATGTTTTTATATTTTCGGTGTTTTTTATGATAACAGGAATCGTCTGCGAATTTAATCCTTTTCACAAAGGACATAAATACTTAATAGATGCAGTTAAAAAAAGTGAACATGATGCCGTAATCTGCTGTATGAGCGGAAACTTTGTTCAGCGCGGCGAATTTGCCGTATATGATAAATTCAAAAGAGCAGAAACAGCAATTGAAAATGGTGCTGATTTGGTTATCGAGCTGCCAACTGTTTTTTCTACGCTTTCAGCAGAGGGCTTCTGCAGAGCAGGCATTCAGCTTATTGAGGCAACAGGCGTAGCAGACAGAATCGCTTTCGGCGCTGAAAATGATAGTATAGATGTATTATCTGATATAGCTGATAAGCTGAATGACCGCAGTATCCAAGCGGAAATTGCAAACGAAATGAAAAGCGGAATTTCATTTCCAAAAGCCCGAAGCAATGTATTAAAATCCGACATACTGAATTATCCAAACAACATTCTTGCGGTTGAATATTTAAAAGCAGCTTCTCTTCCCTGCTTTGCAGTTCAGCGAATCGGCAAAGGGCACGATACGGATGATCAGGAGTATTCCGCATCTGCAATAAGAAGCCAATTGGATATAAACGAAATTTCATCAATTTGTAACTGCGAAACAGCAGTTTTATCAAAACTCAGAATGATGAACGTCGAGGATTTCAAAAAAATTGCAGATGTATCCGAAGGATTGGAAAATAAAATAGAAAAAGCAGTAAGAGAAGCTACATCGCTTGATGAGCTTTATAATCTGATAAAATCAAAAAGATACACACATTCAAGAATCAGAAGAATAATCCTCCGTGCCTATCTTGGTATCGAACAAATACCCGATGAAGCTCCTTATATTCGTATATTGGGCTTTAACAAAAAAGGCAAGGAATTACTTTCAAAAATGAAAAAGACAGCTTCCAAGCCGATTATAACCAAATTAAAGGATTGCAGTGAAGAAGCATTGCCGTTTTTTATTGAGGAATGCAGATTTACGGACTTATATAATTTAGGATATAAAAAGCCTTTGCCTTGCGGAACAGAGCAAAGAGCAAAAATCATTATAAAGCAGTATTAAAAAACCAGCCTTTAAAGGCTGGTTTTCTTTGTGTATCAATATTTTGATTTTGTTGTGTAATTCACTTTATTGCTTACATATCTTTTGAGCGTAAAAACATTTCCGCTTTGCGTAACCTTGAGCGTAACTTTAGGCGGAGCGGCTTTAACGCAGGTATAAAAGCTGCAGGAGATTACACCATTTTTAACGCTCATCATAATTCGGATTGGATACTTTGTTGTATTCTTCCATTTAAAGTCCTGATAGGAGCCGTAAATGGCGGCATCCATTCCGTTAGGAACATAGTGTACTCTTTCGCTATGCTGATGTCTTTCAACGATACCGACATTTGCCCTTAACGCACAATTAAATATGGTTGAAGCAACCTGGCATATACCGCCGCCGATTCCGGTGCCGTTGCCTGCAAAAACAGAAGCCTCTTTATAGCCTTTAGCTACTGTTCTCGGACCTACAACCTTATTGAAAGAAAAGGTTTCTCCCGGTTTAATAATCGTACCGGATATAGCCTTTGATGCAATCTGAAGGTTTGTTGTCCTTTTAACATTACTTGTATCATAATAAGATGAAAATGTTGCAAAAAGATTGGAATAATATGTACTTAAAGAAGAGCTGTATGAACCGTTATATGTTTTTTTATTGCGTGTATAGTAAGCTCTTACTCTGACATAGTAAGTTTTGTTATTGTTTACATTTTTAATCGTGTATGCTGTTTTCGAAGAGCCGCTGATTTTAACTGTTTTTACGCTTTTCTTAAAGGATTTATCCGTAGTATATTGAAGCTCATATCCGGTACCTCTTGTTTTTTTCCATTCTACCTTAACATTTTTACCGCTTTTATAAACATAGGATAAAGCTACCTTTTCCGGTTTTAATACAACAGTGATTTCGCCGCAATAAGCACCGTAATAATTTGTTTTTTTATCGCTTAATGTTTTATAAGCCCTTATATTAAACTGATAAGCGGATGCCGAGGTAAGCTTATTTACAGTATAGCTTGTTACATTTGCAGCAAGCTTTATAACGCTTACATATTTCTTCTGTTTTGAATCATACTTTACAATCTGATAGCCTGTAACATTTGTGGTTTTTTTCCATGTAAAAGTAACGGAATTCGGTGTTTTGCTTTTTACTTTAAAACCTGTAGTTGTTTTGGGCGAAATTTTAAAAGTTTTTTTGATTGAACCGCTAAAGTTCTTTTTACCCGTAATGGTAACAGTTGCATTTCCGATATTTTTATTGTTTGAATACTTAACGGTATAATCGGTATTTTTAACAAGCTTAACTTTTTTGCCGTTATTGTTCCAATAAACAGTAACAGACGGCTGTTTGGCGTTACCGGAGTAAATTGTTTTAGTATATGAAAGCTTTGCAGAGAAAGCACTGCCCGAGATACTTTTAGCCTTAATTGTGTAATTCTGACTGAGAGTACCGGAATAATCGCCTTTAAAAACAAGCTTTACGGTTGCTTTTCCGACATTGATATTCTTGCTGTAGGTGCAATCATAATCTTTGCCTTTTACAAGCTTAATCTGATTACCTTCTTCATCAACATAAAAAACTGTTGGGGTAGGCTTTTTTTCAGCTCCGTTATATGTATAGGTTGTTGTGCTGAGTGTTATTTCAGTATTTTTACTTGTTATCAAAACAGGTTCTTCAATCGGATTCTCTTCCGAAATACCGGGAACATCTGAATCCGTATGTTCTTCAGCAGCATATGCACTAAAAGAAAAAGCCATTAAAACTGCAATTGCAGCAAGTGCAAAAACAATTGATAATTTTTTGTTCATATTCTTACTCCTTAAATCTACATAAAGAAATAAAACTCGTCTATCATTATATATATTAATAAATTATGAATTTATTACAGTTTTTTATTCTAACTTAATCAGACATATTTTGCAATAGTTAATTTGACATAAGTTTTGTAAATTCTTCCCTTGAAATTGTTGAATTAAGATAACTCAGCAACGAATTGGTTGAAAGAAATTCCGGAAGGTTTAATTCTTTTAAAAGCGCTCTTCTTTTTTCTTTTGCATTTTCCCCGCCGGATATGCCTGCTGCAAACAAATCATAGTTTGTTATAAGCTCTTTATTGTCCGCTTTTGCAAAGCTTATTTCAGCATTTTCAAAAAGCTTTATAAGGATTTTATCATCTATTCCCTCTACTCCAAGCTTGCCTTCTTTTGAGGGTATACTCTTTCTCTTTTCTTTTCCGTATATATCGGGGATATAAAGATGCTTTATCTTCTCCTTGGGTATTCCCATAGCTATATAGTTTCTTAACTGAAACCCCGAATGATCGGAATCGGTTAAAATGATAATGCCGCGTTCATCAGCAAGGCGTTTAATAAAATCTTTTCTTGCTTTATCCTTATAAATCTGAAAGCCGTTTGTTTCTACTATAAAAGTATCAAGAATATTGGAGAGCTTTATTTTATCATATTTACCCTCAACAATAACAGCCTCTTTAATTTTAATCATAACGAACCTCATTTGCTATAAGCATCAGCTTAACCACTAACTCTTCAAAAACAAGCCTATCGTCTGCCGAGGTGCTTTTCAATGCATTATCTGCATCCATAAGTACATCAAGTGATTTGCGAAGCTGTTTAATAGAAAGATTAGCCGAATCCCTTACAGCATTATTAATATAGGAATCATATTGATAGAAAAAATAGTTCTTGATATCTGTTGCAGGCTTGCCTGCTGCTTTGGCGCATTTTACCCTGTACATATCAACAAAGCTTTTTGTAATTGTACCAAGCAGATAATCGCTTTTAACATTTTTTTCATTATAGAATAAAGCATTCAAAACGGAATACGCCTTACTGCCGTCCCCTGCAAGGATTGCCTTTGATAAATCATTTACTCTTGCTTGAAATGATTTTGTTGCAAGCTTATCAATAATGTCTTTCGTTACTTCCTTATCTTTCAAGTAAAAGCATATTTTCTCTGTTTCATTCTGCAGAGTCTGTATGTCTGTTCCCGAGATAGATATAAGATATTTTGCAAGATTCGGAGTGAGCTCATATCCCCTCTTTTTAAACCCTGTTACAAGCATTTTAGCAAGCTCAGACTCCGTTTTGCAATTCAGTTCTACAACAGAGCCTGCTTTTGCAAAAGCGTTCTCAAGCTTGGTTGCTTTAGCACTTACCTTACCATCCTTATTCTTAAAAGGAAATTCAAGCGCATCATACCAGAAAACCAAAATCGTTGTTTCGGGAATATCCTTTAAAAATTCCTGAAGGAGTTTGATATCACTTTCACTTTTATCAAACGGATAATCGCAGACAAGAACGAAATTGTAGCTGCTCATCATAGGAAGTAGCTCTGCATCCTTTAGAATTTCATCCATTGTAGTATCCTTACCGTTATAGGAATGGAAATTGAAATCCTCAAAGGTTGGCTCAACGATTTTCTTTTTAAGAAGATTTACATAATGATTTTTAAGATATCCCTCTTGTCCGAATATAAAATAAGCATTTGAGTATTCGCCTGTTTTAATCTGTGCCTTTAACTCAGCTTCTGTTATTTTTGCCATTCGTTAAGCCTCCTCTCCGAATATCCATTTTCATTTACCGTATAAACGATATCATAATCCGAAGGATTACTAAGATAAATGGAATGATTGTCTGCATTTATAGTTTCATATTTATTGATACACATAAATTCTGTATCAAAAATAGTCAAAGTAACATATTTGTTTTTCGTATTGCTTTTATATTCTACATTAAGTTGCTTCCATAAATCAATATTAAATTCATCATCACAAAAGAAATTATCACAATTTTGAATAAATTTTGCATTTTCATTCTTACAAACATAGTTTAACGCACCAAACTTATTTGCAAGCCGTTTTGAATATTCACTGTTGTTCGTATCAACAATCATTGAAATATGAAGATTTTTAGATCTCAGCATATTGGATACGGCATAATACTGTGAAGAATCATTAACGCCGATTACAACGGCATTCTTCTTATTATATACTACAACAGATGTTGAATAATAGCTATGAATTTCTCTGACATAAACATTATTTTGATTCAAGAAATCAGAAACGGAAATGACAGAGATAAATATAACGATTGCGAGAACTGAAGCTCGCTTTACTGCTTTTTTGCTGTTGAAGAAGAACGATACACCAAGAATAATAAATACCGCACCAATCGCAAGAAAATATTTGTTATCGGAAAGATCGGCAACTGCATGCGGAATACCTGCTGTTTTTTCAGCAATAAGAATCATTGCTGATGATAATACCCGGCTGATACGGGAAAACACAAAAAGAAACGGATTACACCAGCCAAATATAATCATAAGCAGAGAAGAAATCAATGCAATCTGGGCAATCGGAATCATAATGATGTTTAGAAGAATTCCGAATGTACTTACATATCCAAAGCATATACAGCAAACAGGAAGTGTTGTTATAAAGACGGATACAGATGCGCAAATCGTTTTGAACACATAATCCGTAATGAAAAACTTTGGATTACAAATTTTCCTTAAAATCGGATTGATAATAATTAATCCAAGAACGGCAGTTACAGTCAGCAATGCGCCTGCATCTGTAACCGCATAAGGATTTAAGCAGATCAGAAATACTGCAATTCCCAAAGCGTTCAGCGCATCACTGCGTTCATTGAACAATCTGCCGCAAAGAAGAATAATCATCATAATGCCTGCACGGAGTACGGACTTAGAAAATCCGGCTAACCCCATATAAAGCAAAACACTGAATAAAGAAATGCATACCTGCGGAATTTTTGGAATTCTCAAATTCTTCAGAAGCAGGGATACAGCACCGCAGAATACTGCAAGATGCAAGCCGGACACCGCCATTAAATGCGACATACCGCTATATTTAAAATCATCATTGATTTGACTTGGTATTTCTGACTTATCACCGATTAGAAGCGCTATGATGATAGAGTTTTCAGGAGATTTAATATTTGATTTAACAAAGTTTTTTATGCTTTCGCGTTGATGCAGAATAAATGTATTGATGTTGAAAACTTTTTCATTTTGCACTTTAAAATCAAGCAAAGTTCCTGCAAGAAACTCATTATTGCCAAAGCAGCCATAAGAGCTAAAGCCATTTTCAGCAATTAATCTAAGCTTAATATTGCCGCTGATTTTCTGATAATAGTCTGCATTAATCTTATCTTCAGATTTTAAAGTTAGTTTAATGCTTTGCGGCGAATTATTCTTATTTATATAGGATGTTTTCACTGTATAATAATAGCTGTCATTTTTATTTTCTTCCAAATCTACAATGTAAAATTCAGCATTTACTTTTTCAGCATCAAGATTCTTTTGAGGAAGAAATACAAAATAGTAATTTGAAATAAAAATAACACAAGCCAAAACGGCAGAAAACATACACAACGGAACAGAAACACTTTGCCTTGTTATTTTCAAAAGAATGGAAATGGCAAAAGCGACACTTGCAATCGCCAAAATTACAAATGCCGCTTCAATTTTAAGAAAATTAAGAATGATCAGAGTTATTGCAAAGGAAAAACCGATATGTGCAAAAACTCTTTTCATTGTTATTAATCTCCTGCTGTTATTGGTTCAATCGTAAAGCTATAGCTCTGCTTTACACCTTTTTTCATCAGATATTGGTCGCGCACAAATGCCTGACCGGGCATATCGCCGCCTACACCGCAAAGAAGATGATCTATGTTTACTGTTGTTATACTATTATCATACGGAATTTCATGCACATGCTTAGCCTTATCCAGCTTTTCGGTTGTATAATGATAAGCACTGAAATTAAACGGATCATTATAATAGGATGAGATTTTAAGTCCTTTTCCATTTTCATCCTGAATGGTAAAGTAATGAACATCTGCTCTGTTGGAGCTTTCCTGCGGGCGCATATAGCGGTATTCCAGATCCGTTACAGTTGAGCTGTACTTGCCGATTTTAGCACCTGTTTTTCTATCACAATATGTTGGAACAGGACCTCTGCCGTACCAGTTTATATATTCCATACTGCCGTCAAGCACCATTCTTGCGCCGAATTTAATCATATTTGCTTTTGGAACTGCACTATGATAAACATAAATTCTTCTGTCCGGATAAATTCTGTAGGTAGAAACAGCATTTTTAAGTCCCGATGTTTTCCAGGCAATATGAACCTCTACTGAATTATTTTCGCCGTTTGTTACAACAGTTTTGATTGGCTTTGCTCTTTTGCTTGCCCTTTTCCATTTATAGAAAGGATGGAAAGGAATCAGGAACGGCGTAAAGTTGAGGAAATCAATATCATTATCCGTTAACGCTCTGAAATAATATGGTTCAAGCGGCGCTTTAAGCCTTTCTCTGCCTGCAATAGAATAGTTTGTAATTCTTCCCTTTTCAATACAAACAAAGAAAGCATCGCCATTAATCTCAACAGTATTTCTTTTAACTGTGTAATGAAGCGTACCATTGCACTTTGGCTCTTCAGGCTGCGGAAGTGCATTCAGAACAAACTGATCCCATGCAACCTCATATCCAATCGGAAGTCCCAAAGAAGGATTCTTCGTGTGGAATGAAACTGTTAAAACAACCTCTTTATCAAATGGAAGCGTTGTATAATTATAAGGAATTGTAATAAATGTTTCAGAAAGCGGCGCACATTCAATTACGCCAAGCTCGCCTGATGAGAATTCATCGCCGTTTGCTGAAACAGACCATTTGCAAACATAATCTGAAATGTTTGTAAATAAAAACTTATTCTTAACCTTATATGTTCCCTTCTGAATATCAAAAAGTTCTGTTTTGATTTCAGCATAAACCTTTTTAACCTCGGTAATCTGCGGATGCGGCTTTCTGTCTGCACCGATAATACCATTTGCACAGAAATATGTATTCGAGCCAGAAATAGCCGTTGTATTCGGAATATTAATAATGTTCCTTGGCTCTTTCTTAGAAAAGTCACTGCCGTAAAGCCATTCATCCTGCCCGTTTTCATTAACCTTGTGAATGGTCTGGTCTACAAAATCCCAGATGAAACCGCCGCACATATTATCATAGCGTTCAAAATCATCCATATATTCCTGGAAATTACCAAGTGAATTTTCCATTGAATGTGCATATTCACAAAGAAGAACAGGCTTGCCTTCGTACATTTCTGCTTTAATCGGCTTACTGTCTGCTGCAAGCTGATTTGCAATATTATCATAAAGTGAAATGGTTATAGGCTCTTTTTTGCCAAGCTTTTCCATAATATCCGCTGTTGGATACATACGAGAAATAACATCACTTTTTGTTAAATCAAAATCGCCCTCATAATGGAACTGCCTTGTATCATCAAGCTTTAATGCAGCTTCCTTCATTTTAGCAAAGTTATCGCCGTCGCCTGCCTCATTTCCAAGACTCCACATAAAGATACAAGGATTGTTTCTGTCACGAAGCACCATGCGCTCCATTCTGTCTACAACAGCACCTGTCCACACAGGATTGCTTCCCGGAACGCCCTTGCGCCTTACGCCGTGCGTTTCAACCTCACATTCATCCATAACATAGAAGCCGTATTTATTACACATTTCATAGAAATACGGATCATCCGGATAATGAGAGGTTCGGATTGCATTGATATTATTCTGCTTCATAATATCAAGATCCTGGGTATATCTTTCCTTTGGAACAGCCCAGCCGTGATCGGCATCAAAATCATGACGATTGACACCTCTTATCATCAAAGGCATACCATTGAAATAAATCTTTTCGCCTTTGATTTCAACCTGTTTGAAGCCTACATCATATGTTTTAACAGCAACTGTTTTTTCATCCAGCTTCAATATCATAATAAGCTTATACAAATTCGGCGTTTCGGCAGACCATTTTTCAGGCTCCATAATATCCGTAACAAACTTAACATCCGCACTGTTTGAAGCAAGGCTTATTCTGCTGTTTCCAAGCGGAATCTCCTCCCCATTAGGAGAAAGAAGCTTTGCTTCAATGGAAGCATTTCCGTTAAACGCCCAATAGTTTTTGATTTCTATATCAAGCATAGCTGTTGCATTTTTATAGAAAGTATCAAATTTCGTTCTGAAATAAAAATCTCTTATAGAAACAGGGCTTTCGGCATAAAGATAAACATCTCTGTAATAC
>JAIDLO010000110.1 GCA_029050995.1 Eubacterium sp.
ATCATATATAATAGCCATTATGAATAGGCAATATCACCCACAATGTTAGGAATATCATTATTCCTTTCTTGTTCTTTTTCTATATTCAAGCGGAGAACAGCCTGCTGCTTTCTTAAAACTTGAAGAAAAATACTGCTGATCAGCATAATGCAGTGTATTTGCAATATTGCCTACACTTAAATTCGTGTGTGTTAAATATGTTTTTGCGGCATCAATTTTCCTGTCAAGAAAATACTGATATGGCGTTACCTTATATTTCTCTTTAAAAATATGAATAACATAATTTTTAGAATAATTTATTTCCTTGCAAAGATTATCAAGATTAAATTCACTTTCAACAGATTCATCCAGATGCTTTCTGATTACATCCGGCAAATCTTCGTTTTCCATAATAACCCTGTTTCTTATATAAATAAAAACGCGCATAAGGCTTATTGTAATTTTATTTACCATTACATCATAGGGCATATCTTTTCTTGCTGTTTCAACAATTTCTTCAAAATACCTTTGAACAGCATCACAGTTTTTAAACAAATAAACATTTTCGGGCAGATAGTTTTTAATGAGGCTTTCGGCAAAATCGCCTTTAAAAACAATCCAATATTTATGCCAAGGCTCTTTTGCATCTGCCTGATATTTATGACGGCTTCCGATTTTCAGAAAAAACACATCGTTTTTTTCGGGAGCAAGATGCTGATTTTCAATATCAAGCGTTCCTTTTCCGTCTGCAATAAATTCAAGCGCATTCAAATCAGAGTTTTCCCGCTCAATTTTAAAGGTTTTATCGCAGTATGTTTCGCCGACAATGTCTATCTTCAACGGCTCATTTTCATCATATAATGCAGAGAAGTTTTTGAATTTCTCAATCATAGTTATAATCCTAACATAATTCTTAATTTTTCTTGTTTACATAGTACTTTATTTGTGATATTTTAATGATATCTAAAAAAACAAATTATGTCAACCATAAAGGAGGATGCAGAAATGATTATTTGCAGGGACAATATTTTTGTTCTTGAAACAAAGAACACACATTATGTATTCGGCGTAGATAAATTCGGATATAACCGCCATCTTCACTGGGGCAAAAAATGCGATGCAGGCGATTATTTCTTAAAACAAATCGGAGATTCAAATTCAAATCATTCTATGCTTGATGAATACAAGCAGGAATATACAGCTTTCGGTCAGACGGTTTACAGAGGCAGTGCCATAAAAGCAGAATTTGCAGACGGCTGCCGTGATATTTTATTGCAATTTGACGGCTATGATGTTGACGAAAACACACTCAAGCTGCATTTTTCAGACAAGGTTTATCCTTTCGGTATTACGCTGAACTACATCGTTAGTGATGACCATGATATCATCACAAGATGGACGACAATTGAGAATAAATCAGAGGATTCCATTTTCTTTGAAAAGCTTTTCAGCGCCGAATTCAATCTTCCTTCAAAGAAGCCTTATACCTTCAGAAATACAAATGGCGCCTGGGCGGCAGAAAACCTTGAAACGAAAACCACACTTGAGGGCGGCTCTTTTGTAAGCGAAAGCAGACGAGGCAATTCAGGTCACAATCAATCCCCTTACTTTATCGCTTATCAGAATGCAGATGAAAAGAGCGGAGATGTTTATTTCGGCACGCTTGCTTACAGCGGAAATTTCAAGGTTAATGCTGAAAGAGATTTATTCCATTCAACAAGAATCATTATGGGTATGAGCGATTTTGATTTCAAATTTGAGCTCAAAGCAGGCGAAACATTTGATACACCAAAGGTATTCTGCGGTCTTACACAGGGCTTCGGCGAAATGTCAAGGCAGATGAATAAATTTGTTATAAACAATGTTCTTCCTAAAAGCTTTAACGATAAGCCTCTTCCTGTTCTTTACAATTCTTGGGAGGCAACAGGATTTGATGTAAGCAGCGAAGGACAATCCGCACTTGCAGAAATTGCCGCAAAAATCGGCGTTGAGCTTTTCGTTATGGATGACGGCTGGTTCGGTCAGCGTAAGGATGACTGGGCTGCACTTGGCGATTGGTATGTTAATGAGGACAAATTCCCGAACGGTCTTGACGAGCTTATAAACAAGGTAAATGCTCTTGGTATGGATTTCGGTATCTGGGTTGAGCCTGAAATGGTAAACAGAGACAGCGATTTATACAGAGCACATCCCGATTGGGCATATCATTTTGACACAAGATATTCCTGTGAGCTTCGCCACCAACTTGTTCTGAATATGACAAAAAAAGAAGTTCAGGAATACATATTTAACTGCCTGAATGATTTACTTACAAACCACAACATCAAATACATCAAATGGGATATGAACAGACCATTTTCCGAAGCAGGCGCAGAAAATCTTGACTGCCCGCAGATGCTTTGGTATCTGCACACAAAGGCTGTTTACGATATTGTTGATAAGCTTAAAGCGCTTCATCCTGAGGTTGCCATTGAAAGCTGCGCTTCGGGCGGCGGAAGATCGGATTTGGGCGCACTTTCACATTATGATCAGGTCTGGACAAGTGACAATACAGACGGCATAGACAGAATGGTTATTCAAAAGGGCTTTACGCTTTTAAGACCAATCAAGGCAATGCGTGCATGGGTTACGGATATTACTTGGTTCAACAAGCCCTGCTCACTTGATTTCAGATTTAACATTGCAATGCAGGGTGCACTCGGCGTAGGCGGGAACTTAACAAAGTATTCTGATGAAGATCTTGAAATCTGCAAAAAGAACATTGCACTTTACAAAGAAATCAGAGATATTATTCAATTCGGAAACCTTTACAGATTAATGGATATTGATGAGGATGAAATCCTCTTTAACCAATATGTTAATGACGACAAAACAAAGAGCGTTGCTTTCATTGCGGCAAACGGAACAAGATTTTGCAAAAAGAGCGTTCCTATGCTTTTTGACGGACTTGATGAAAACAAACGCTACACATTAACAATCGGAAACGATACATACGAAAAGAGCGGAGCTTACCTTATGCATGTCGGCATCGACCTTGAGGTAAGAGGTGTGGATTACAACAGAATCGTAATCATTAACGAGGTTTAATTCTATGAAAAAAACAGTTCAAATAGTATTAATATTTATAATCATTGCAGGTATGATTTCAGGTGGATATTTTATGATGATGAACATTTTGGTAAAAAGCCGATTTTTAAGTGACAGCGATTTTGCTGATATAAGCATAAAAAATGAAGACGCTATCTATTTTCTGAACACCGGCTCTTCCGATGCAATCATCATTCAGAGCAACGGACATTATGCCATGATTGATGCAGCCGAGGATAACGATAATCCTCGTGGTTTTCTTGCACTTGAATATAAGGGCTACGAAGAGGAAATTCTTGCATTTCTGAAAAAGAATTTTGCTGATAAAGACGGAAAGGTTCATCTTGATTTTGTTCTCGGAACGCATGCACATTCCGACCATATCGGCGGATTTGACACAATTATGAAGGACGAAAGCATTTTTGCTGACAAGGCATATCTGAAAGAATACCACAGCGAAAACATCAATGACCACGAAATTAACGATTGGGATAACCAAGAGGTTTATGACCAAATGGTTGATGCGCTCAACAAAAAATCCATTCCAATCATTTCAGAAATCAGCTCCGAGCCGTTTACACTCGGAAACTTTACGCTGACTATACTGAACACAGAATATGAGGACGGCAGCAGAAAGGTTGGCGAAAACGACAATTCACTTGTTGTTTTAGTTGAAAAAGACGGCAAAAAAGCACTTTTAACAGGCGATCTTGATAACTACAATCATGATGAAGAAAAAATAGCAGAAATCGTTGGCTCCGTTGATTTATTAAAGGTTGGTCATCACAGCTACAGCCATTCAACAGAGAAAAATTTCCTGCAGACAGTCAGCCCAGCAGTTTCCGTTATAACAAATTCATATAAGCACACAGACAAAAAAACGCTCAAAAGAATAGCAAAGTACACAAAATCCAAAATTTCCTGTACGGATGATGAGGGCGGAATCGGCGCAATATTCAAGGACGGAGAAATTATTTATACACACAATGTAGGATTATAAAATACTATAACCGAAACAAAAGGCAGTGCATAATGCACTGCCTTTTTCTGCTTTTACTTTTCAAATATAATACTATCGGGGGCACAGATTTCAATTTTCTGATTTATATTTTCAACACTGACCTCTGTTAAGCTGCCGCCGTTTTCACCGTCTATAAGCCACGACACCTCTTTTGGAGAAGAAAACTTAACCTTATCTGCCTGAACTAAAATAATTTCCCGATTATCATACACCTTTTTTTGAAGCTTATGCAGAGTAAGCGGTATTTCCAGCGCATTGTTCAGCTTTCTTACCAGCACCAATTCAAACTTTCCGTCATTGATTCTGAAAATATTTTTATCAAGTCTGAACACACCGCCGACTGATCTTGTGTTTATAACAGCGCCGAAAATAAATTCGCCTGTTATTTTCTGATTATCAAATTCAACAGTCATCTCAACAGGATGCACATCAAAAATGCTTTTAACATTTGAGAGAATATAGGCAACATGGCCGATTCTGTTTTTTAAGGACTGCTTGGTTGAAAAGGATGCTTCTGCACCAAAGCCGAAGGATACGGCACAGAAGAAATATCTGCCGTTAAAGCAGCCTATATCACATTTATTGTATTTTTCATTTACGATTAATTCGGAAAGCCCGGAAAGCGTTTTAGGCAGGGATAAGGTTTTTGCCGTATCATTCGTTGTGCCGTTCGGTATGTACGCAATCGGAATGTTTTTGTCTAATTGAACAACACCGTTCATAGCCTCGCTCAAAGTGCCGTCCCCGCCGCAGCAAGCAATTAAATCATATTGATTGCCTGCTTCTTCAGCAATTTTAGTAGCATGCCCTGCGTACGCTGTTTCCTTAACAGTTACATCGCTTCCGTCCTTTGAAAGAAGGCTCACAACCTCCTGCATAGTCTTTCTGGCTCTTTTTTGTCCTGAACAAGGATTAAATATAAGCAATATGTTTTTCTTCAAGATTTAAACCCCTCATCAATGCAAGTTATCTGCAAATCATAAATTCATTTTATACCAAAGATATTCAAACAGCAAAATCATTTAAGCCGTAACAATATCACTAACAAATTGTATAATCAGTATTATAATACCATATTTTATAGAATTCTACAAACAAAAATATTCGCCCGTTATTTGTATATTTCACACAAAAATCGGAGTTTTTAATATTGTTTAAAACCGTTTACTTATGCTATACTCAAAGCAGAACAAATGCTTTATTATAATTTAAACAGGATGGTGCAGACATATGTTGTATAAAGCACATTATGAAAAAATGCTTTCAAAGCTAAAAAGACTTGAAATCACTTTAAATCCATACTTATTCAAAAAAATCGAAAGCCTGTCGACAAAGGCTTTCCGCGCAGATAAGCAATATCACAATATCCCAAAAGACGATAAATTTGAAGCAATCACTAAAGGTTTTAAATGGGGCAGTGACGGAGAATACCTGTGGCTTAAAGCCGAATATACAGTTCCAAAAGAGCTGAACGGCAAGGATGTATTTCTTATGCCGAAGCTTGGCGGATACGAAGCAATGCTTTGGGTTAATGGTGTACCTTTCGGAACATTCAATAATAAAATCACATACACTTCTCACGGCAACCATTATTGCGGATTAATCAGGAAAAATGCAAAAGCAGGCGAAAAAATAGACCTTGCCGTTGAATATTATGCAGGCCATGATTATCACGGCTGTGATCCGTTTGCATTGGATTTAACACAGGTTAACACATATGATTTTACATTTGACAGTCTGGATATCTGCATTAAAAATGATAAAATCAATGCATTTTACTTTGATTTAAAAACAGTAAATCAGCTTGCAAACGATTTGCCGGACAGCAGCTTTTTTAAAGCACGGGCTATCAATGCACTTACCGAAGTTCATAAAACAGTTTACTATTCTCCCGATGAGGTTTCCGAAGAAGAATTCTTGGGTGCCCTTGAAACAGCACACCCTTATCTCAAAGCAATTCTCAATGAAAAAAATGTTGAGAATGCACCGCGGGTTGGCATTATCGGCCATTCCCATATGGACACTGCCTGGCTTTGGCATGTTGACGAAACAATCAAGAAATGTGCAAGAACCTACAGTAACCAAATCAGCCTTATGGAGCAATATCCTGAATATATGTTTGTGCAGAGCTCTTCTGCACATAGCGATATGATCAAAGAGCATTATCCTGCACTTTTCAAAAGAATACAGGAAAAGGTAAGTGAGGGCAGATACGAACCAAATGGTGCTGTTTGGGTTGAATGTGACTGCAATATTACATCCGGCGAATCTATGATCAGGCAGTTCCTCTGGGGACAGAGATTTACAAGAAAATATTTCAATTATACATCAAATGCTTTCTGGCTTCCGGATACATTCGGATATTCAGCTTCTATTCCTCAGATTATGAAGGGCTGCGGTGTTGATTATTTCCTTACAACAAAGATTACTTGGAATGATACAAATCCATTTCCGTATAACACCTTCTATTGGCAGGGTATTGACGGCACAAAAGTATTCTCTCATTTCAATATGACACATTGCTGGCCGGATGCAAAAACAATGAGAGAAGCCGTTATAAATGATGAACACAAAACAGACCAGCCGTCTGTTACAGACAAGCGCCTTGCTGCATACGGCTTTGGCGACGGAGGCGGCGGCCCGCAGTTTGAAATGGCAGAAATGGCAAGACGCTGCAAAAATCTGAATGAAATTCCAAATGCTTATTACACAAGCGTTGGCGATTTTATGAAAAGCCTTGAAAAAACAGCTGTTCATCCAAACACATACAGAGGCGAATTGTATTTAGAGCTTCACAGAGGCACACTTACAAATCAGCACGAAATCAAGCGCAACAACAGAAAAGCCGAATTACTGCTCAGAGATTTTGAGATTCTATCTGTAAACGAGGGAATTAACGCAGATAAAGCTTTAAGTACGGAGAACAGCAATAAATACTATAAAACACTTCTTTTAAATCAATTCCACGATATTTTACCGGGAACCTGTATCAATAAGGCACACAAGCAGTGCAAAACAGAAATGCGTGCTCTTATAAAGAATGTGAAAGAAGATATCGCAAACATCACAAATCTAAACGAAAACGGCATTTCCATAACAAATACACTTTCGTTTGACAGAAATGATGTTATTTTTGCAGAAGATAACGGAAAGAACATTGCAAACGCTGTTCAGCAGATTTATACAGATATCCATTCAAAAGCAATTCGATTGATTGACGGCGTTACTGTTCCTGCTTTTTCATCTGTTCACTTAGCTTACGGCGAAGCTGAAGATAAAAGTTCTGCATTTTCATACAAGGAAAACAAGCTTGAAACACCTTTTGCAGAAATTGAATTTGATGAAAACGGATTCATTTCTTCCTTTATTGACAAGCAGGCAGACAGACAGCTTGTTGACGGTCTTCCGTTTAACACCTTTCTTATGGCAGAGGATGTTCCGTCAAGCTGGGACAACTGGGATATTGACGCTGATATAGAGCTTAAATTCAAACCCTGTGCAGAATTAATCAGCCGAGAGGTTGTATCAAACGGTGCGGTTGCATTTATTATAAGAAGCAAATACAAAATCAGCAAAGTATCAACCATTACGCAGGATATGATTTTCTTTGCGAACTCCCCTGAAATTCGTTTTGATACCTATATGGATTGGAATGATGACCACCGCTTCCTTAAAACTGCGTTTGATACGAATGTGCGTGAGGATTTTGCAAGGCAGGAAATTCAATTCGGCTACTGCAAACGCCCGACAACGCGCAATAATTCCATAGAGCAGGCAAAATTCGAGGTTGTAAATCATAAATACACAGATTTGTCAGAACCGAATTACGGCGTTGCAATTCTGAACGACAGCAAATACGGCATTTCCGTTAAGGATTCCTCCCTCCGCCTTTCTCTTCACAAGGGCGGCACGCATCCGGATGTTGAGGGCGATCACGGAATGCACCACACTGTTTACGCCTTCCTTCCGCATAACACACCTTACTGTGCTGAAGCTGTTATTCAGCCGGGCTATCGTTTGAATATTCCGCATATTGTTTCAAACGGCGATTTCGATTTGAAGCCGCTTGCAAATGTTGATAAAGCTAATATCATCATTGAAACAATCAAGCCTTGTGAGGACGAGGAAAAGACATATATCATCCGTGCATATGAAGCAGAGGGAACGCAGACAAATTGTGAAATCAAGCTTTGTGATACAGTTAAATCCGTAGAATTAACAAATATGCTTGAAGAAAGTATCAGCGACAAGCAGAATACAAACGAATTAAGCCTTACCTTTAAACCATTTGAAATTAAAACGATAAAGGCTTATTACTAAACAAAAGAAGCTAAGAGATTTGAAAAATCTCTTAGCTTCTTTATACTATTATTCATGTTTTCATTTCTTTGCAAGCACATAGCTTTCATCTATGAGCGTAAAAATTTCATCAAGGGAAACTGAGCCGTCAAGCACAACCGTTATCCAATGCTTTTTATTCATATGATAACCTGGTAAAATTTTAACTTTATCTATTTTTTCAACCTCTTCGGGCTTCATTCGCAAATCTATCACTTCAACGATTTCATCACTTTCAAAACCAAGCTTGCTGCGAGAAACAGTTAATATCGCCGCATACCATTTTTTATTATCACTTCTGCGAACAACTGCGTTATCGGGAAACTTTTTCCATAAGTATTCAAGCTCATCGCCATAAGTGTTGCGAACATAAGCAATAATCTCTTTCGCTATATCCGTTTTGAAAACATCCGGCTCAAAGCATTTATCCGCTATATCCGTTAAAATATTTTCATATTCTGCTCTAATCGTTCCAACAAATTCGCCGACTGCACCGCTTGCAAGATGCAGTGTATAGGGTTCATTCAAACCTGTATCCATAATTGTTGCGGACACTTTGCCCAATTCTGTTATTGAAACCAGCATTTCAAATTCACTTGACGGAAGAATGCCTTTATAGAAATATGTATCTTCCCTTTTTTCAAATCCATATTCCAAAAGCCTTTCAAAATTGCAGGCTTTATTTTTAAATATCACATTTGCTATATCCAAAATAATATCCTCATCTTACTATGATACCACGATAATCCGTATCTGAGTCCTCAAGCATACTGTTCAAATAATTGAGCGTAAATTCGCCCTCCTGCTTTTTCCAGAGCGCAATTCCCTCTTTATACTTTTTCTGATCTGTTGGAATGCCTGCAAAATAATTTGCATTTATATCCGCAAAGGTTTCTGCAAGCAAAGCCTTCTCTTTATCGGAAATATTCATTTTCTTATATTCATCTGATGTTCTTGTTTTGTTCTTAAAGAAATCTTCGGAATAGCTTTCAAAATTCAGCAGGTTTTCATCGTCTGCATTATTCTTCTTTGCCCAGCCTGATACATCAACAGCCTTTGCCGCATAGCTGAACGATCTTCCATTAAAATCAATTACGCCATATTGATGCGGCGCAACAGCAAGCGAGGATGTTGTAATTTCCGTTACTCCATCTTTTGCATAATGCTGCATATGAATATGACCGCTTAAATTCAGCCGAACTTTATATTGATTATAAAGCTCCAGAAGCTTATCGGCATTATAAAGCTGAAAGCCCAAGGATAAAAGTTCATTATGCGCAAATAAATTCTGATGACTTACTGTAAGTACCTTCATATGTTCTTTTTTTGCTTTTTGGAGCTGTTCTTCAATCCAATCAAAGGAGCGCTCCTGAACATAATTCGTGCCGTACGCATTTGTATCCAGCATTAAGATACACAAATCCGAATTTACCTTGTACAGATAGCTGAGCGAATAAGCATCAACGCTTTCTGCCTGCTTCATACCGAAATCATAATATATTTCTTTAAATTCATCGGGAGATACCGAATCAACATATTCGTATTCATCCCCGATAAAGCTAACCGAGGTAGACCTGTTTATATCATGATTGCCCGGAATAACAAGCACCTGAACACCGCTTTCCTGAATAGCCGAAAGTTTCTTTGCCAAATCCTTGTGGCTTTCCTTTTCTCCGTTAAATGCAAGATCTCCGCTCAGGATAAGAACATCGGGAGAAGCCTTGATAACCTCATCGGAAAAGGCAGACATAATTTCATCGATATACTGAATAACCTTACCGTCCGAATTATTAATCGTCTGCCAAAACACCTTGCCGTGATCCGTAAGGCTTGGGGACAAATAATGCAAATCCGTTGCCGTAATGATTTTAACAGGCTCGCTGTTGTTTTTGCATTTAAAAACAAGAACACTGCATACAGCTCCTGCAATCAATGCAATTATAATAACCGCTGCTATAATTCCTTTTCTTTTCATACTAACCTTCCGTAATAAACAACTTTATAACAATTATATAGCTTCTCTCATACTTAGTCAATGAAGATATAGCAAAACGAATTTGCCCCAAAGGCATAAATATGATATAATTATTCAAAACTTGTATAGGTGTGGTTTTATGGAAATAAGAGTTTTAAAATATTTTTTAACGGTTGTTCGCGAAGAAAGCATAACAAAAGCTTCAGAGGTTCTGCATATAACACAGCCCACTTTGAGCCGTCAGCTTGCACAGATGGAGGAAGAAATCGGCGTAAAGCTGTTTAACAGAGGCTCGCGAAAAATCACATTAACAGATGAGGGCATACTGCTTCGCAGAAGAGCAGAGGAAATTCTTTCCCTTGTTGACAAAACCGAACAGGAGCTATCCGAAAATGAAGAACAGATTGAGGACAAAATTACAATCGGCTGCGGCGAGGTTAAGGCTGTTCAGATACTGCCAAAGCTGTTTGCTTCGTTCAATGAAAAATATCCCAATGTTACATTTGATATTTATACGGCAACTGCTGACCTCGTTAAAGAGCAAATGGACAAGGGGCTTATAGATATCGGATTACTCTTAGAGACTATTGATATTGAAAAATATGAATTTATCCGCCTGCCGATAAAGGACAGATGGGTTGTTCTTATGAAGCCTGATGATCCGCTTTGTGAAAAAGAAATCATTACACCAAAGGATTTAGCCAGGCTTCCCCTTATTCTGCCAAGAAGAATGAGCGTGCAGAACGAGCTTGCAAGCTGGTTTGGAAGCTATTACAAGGATTTAAATATCAAATTTACAAGTAATTTAAGCACAAACGGTGCAATTATGGTTAGTGAAGGATTGGCATACTCCGTTGTAATTGAGGGTGCTGTTCCGTTTTGGGACAGCAATAAAATTGCATATCGCCCATTATCGCCGACATTAACGGCAACAAGCGTACTAGCATGGAAAAGAAATCAGCCGTTCAGCCCTGCTGCTACAAAATTCATAGAGCATTCAAAATGCTTTTTAGGCATAGATGAGGTATAAAAACTAAGTATTTGATATATTACGGCTTCATAGGTAAAATATAAGTATAACTTATTTATTATCAAAGGAGTTCATTATTATGAAAAAGGCTTTATCCATTGCACTTGTGCTTGTTTTTGCAGTTTCTTTTGCAGCATACACAGGAAGCAAAGAGGAAGAAAAGGATTCAACAAATCCACCAATAACCGAAAACAATTCCGAAACAAATACTGAAAAGGAAACAAAAAATACTGAAACGCACAAAATTCTTGTTGCCTATTTCTCTGCAACAAACACTACGGAAAGAGTAGCACAGGATATTGCAGACAGCTTGAATTGCGATATTTTTGAGATTGTTCCGCAAAATCCATATACAGATGATGATTTGAATTATCACAACAGCAACAGCAGAACTTCAATTGAAATGAATGATGAATCGGCAAGACCAGCTATTGCAAGCTCCGTTGAGAATATTGAGCAGTATGATACTATTTTTATCGGATATCCGATTTGGTGGAATGATGCACCGAGAATTATAAACACATTTCTTGAAAGCTATAATTTTGCAGATAAAACAATCATTCCGTTTTGCACATCAGGCGGCAGCGGCATAAATGCAAGCGTTTCAAATCTTAAAAATGCATTCAGCAATTCAAAATGGGAAAACGGAAAAGGCTTTAACGGATCTTCATCAAAAGAAGAAATTGCCGAATGGGCAAATTCTTTTAATCTGAAATAAAGAGGCTGCATTGTGTTTTCCAATAAGGATTTAAAAAAGCTGATCATACCGCTTGTTATAGAACAGCTGCTTGTTATGCTTGTCGGCACGATAGATACAATGATGGTTTCTCACGCAGGCGAGTCGGCTGTATCGGGTGTTGCGCTTGTGGATATGCTTGATTATCTGATTATCACAATACTTTCAGCGCTTGCAACAGGCGGAGCCGTTGTTGTCAGCCAATATATCGGCAGCAGGGATACGAAAAAAGCAAACATTTCAGCAGGGCAGTTATTTAATGTTTCGGCAATTCTTTCCGTATTCATTATGATTTTCTGCCTTATATTTCATAAAGAAATACTAAAACTGCTGTTCGGGAAAATTGAAGATGATGTTATGCAGGCTTGTATCACATACTTTGTGATTACAGCCTTCTCCTTCCCTTTTCTCGGCATTTATAATGCAGGCGCAGCATTGCTTCGTTCTATGCAGAAAACGAATGTTACAATGTATATATCAGCTTTAATGAATGTGATTAATATAACAGGCAATGCAATCGGTATATTTGTTTTTAAAGCAGGCGTTGCGGGTGTTGCAATTCCAACCTTGATTTCAAGAACGACTGCTGCAGTGCTGATAACGCTATTGCTGTTTAAACAAAAATATGAAATTCATTATACGCATAAATCTATCTTATCGTTCAAAAAAGAATATGCAGGCAGAATCTTAAAAATTGCTTTGCCAAACAGCGTTGAAAACGGTTTGTTCGCTTTGGGCAGAGTGCTTGTTTCGGGGATCGTTGCCCTATTCGGTACAACGCAAATTGCGGCACACGGAATAGCAAACAGTATTTTCCCGATTCCTGTATTGGTTGTTAATGCTATAAACCTTGCAATGATAACCGTTGTGGGGCAGTGTATCGGTTCAGGGGAATACAAACAATCAACTTATTACACAAAAAAGCTGATGAAAATTTCTTATGTTTCAACAGCGGTACTCGGTGCTTTAATCTGTGCCTTTCTTCCGCTTATTCCATACTTTTACGAACTATCGGATGGAACATACAGATACATCTGCATCTTAATCATAATCCATAATACTTTTGCCGTTCTGCTTCATCCAACCTCATTCAATCTTGCAAACAGCTTAAGAGCGGCAGGAGATGTTAAATTCACAATGATTATCGGTATCGGCTCAATGCTTGTGTTCAGGCTGGGTTCCGGTGTTCTTTTCGGAATAGCAATAAATATGGGTGTAATCGGCGTATGCATTGCAATGTGCATGGATTGGCTTGCGCGCTCCATTGCATTTACCATACGATACAAAAGCAGCAAATGGAAAACGATAAAAGTAATATCATAAACATAATAAAACAGAATTAAATCAGGAGGAATACAAATGAACGCAAATGAATTTGAACAGACTTTTCCTTTAGGGGAAAAGAATGACGCTTATGCTCAGTTTTTTGTTGGTCAAAGCTATTTAAAAATGCTTACAACCGAGCGTGTTGGCATAGCAAATGTGACTTTTGAACCGGGATGCCGAAACAATTGGCACATTCATCATAAGGGCGGACAGATTTTGCTTTGCACGGCAGGCAGAGGATACTACCAGGAATGGGGCAAGCCTGCACTGGAGATGAAGCCGGGCGATGTAATCAACATTCCGCCTGAGGTTAAGCATTGGCACGGAGCTGCACCAAACAGCTGGTTTTCACATCTTGCAGTAGAAGTACCTGCTGAAGATGCATCAAACGAATGGCTTGAAGCAGTTTCAGATGAAGACTATAATAAACTTAAATAAATATAAGGAGAAAAAGATTATGGCAAAGGTAACAGCAGGCAGAGATGAGCTTGGCGTTTTTGCACCGAAATTTGCTGAACTCAATGATGATGTTTTATTCGGAGAAGTTTGGTCAAGAGAAGACAAATTATCAGCAAGGGACAGAAGCATTGTAACCGTAACAGCATTAATGGCAAGCGGTATATTAGACAGTTCTTTGAAATTTCATATTCAGAACGCAAAAAATCACGGCGTAACAGCAGAGGAAATGGCTGAGGTTTTAACACACGCAGCATTTTATGCAGGCTGGCCGAAAGCATGGGCTGCCTTTCGTATGGCAAAAGAGGTTTATGAAATAGATTAAAGGAGTAAAAATTATGTTAGGAAATTTTAGCTATTGCAATCCGACTAAATTGTATTTCGGCGATCACGCATTGGAGTATTTAAACAACGAGCTTCCGAAATACGGAAAAAATGTTGTTCTTGTTTACGGCAAAAATTCAATCAAGCAAAACGGCATTTATGATGAGGTTGTTGAAATCTTAAAGAAAAATGATAAAAGCATTGCAGAGATTTCGGGTATAATGCCGAATCCGACTGTTGAAAAGCTTTATGAGGGTATTGACATTGCAAGAAAGCATAAGGCTGATTTAATTCTTGCAGTAGGCGGCGGCTCTGTTTGTGATTACTGCAAGGCTGTTTCTGTTTCGGTAAATTGTGATGAAGACCCTTGGGAAAAATATTATGTTCAATTTGATGAGCCAACCTGTGAAATCATACCTGTTGGTTGTGTGCTTACAATGGTTGGAACAGGCTCTGAAATGAACGCAGGCTCTGTTATTACAAATCACAAAACTAAAATGAAGGTTGGCCATGTTTTCGCTGATGAAAGCATTATGCCTAAATTTTCCATTCTGAATCCGAAATACACCTTAACGCTTCCGAAATACCAAATGGTTGCAGGCATTTATGATATTTTCAATCATATCTGCGAACAATATTTTTCAGGCGAGGACGATAATACAAGCGACTATATCAGCGAAGGGCTGATGAAATCGCTTATTCATTCAAGCTATATTGCGATTGAAAACAGTCAAAATTATGAAGCAAGAAGCAATATTATGTGGACAGCTACATGGGCGCTCAACACACTTGTTTCAAGAGGCAAATCAACAGACTGGATGGTTCATATGCTTGGTCAGGCAGTTGGCGCACATACAGATGCAACACACGGTATGACGCTTGCAGCCGTTTCCATTCCGTATTACAAATATATAATGCCTTACGGATTATCAAAATTCAAACGCTTTGCCGTAAATGTCTGGGGCATTGATGAAAACGGCAAAACAGACGAAGAAATTGCGCTTGAAGGCATTTCAGCTATGGAAAAATGGATGCAGGATTTAGGGCTTGTAATGAACACTTCAGACCTTGGCGTAACTGAGGATATGATCGAAGATATCGCAAAATCAACAATCATTCTTGAAGGCGGATATAAATCTTTCACACACGAGGATATCGTTGCCGTTCTTAAACAGAGTTTATAATATAAGAACAAAAAGGCAGTATGATTTTTCATACTGCCTTTTATTGTTTAAGTATTTTACATTCGTACAATAATATTAGTATTAAATACCCTAATAATACTAACGCTAAATACATTAACGATATTGTTAAATATTTCACAAAGAATTCGCCTTTCGCACAAA
>JAIDLO010000111.1 GCA_029050995.1 Eubacterium sp.
AAAAACAACAATATATATGGTAAAACCGCATAATACGGGGCTAAATAAAGGATTAAAAATTTTTAAAAAAATTTTTAGAATTTTCTGAACAATAACAATTACAAAAGAATTACATCATTTATTATGCACATTTGTTTCAATTTTTCAACGCTTTTCTATCTGAATTACATATATATTATTAGAGCGGAATGTTGGATTTATTACAATATAAAATTGTTTTTTTATGAAATTTTTTGAATTCAAATTATAAGAAAAAATAAAGCCCGATACGATAAAATAGCGTATCGGGTAATCTTTTATTGGATACAAGGATAATACCAACAAGGTTCTTATATTCTGTTTATGTTGTCGGCAAGAACTTTTATTGTTTTTAAAAAGTTTTCTTTCTGCGCATCCGTGCAAGAGGAAAGGGCGGAGTTAATGCAGTTTGTGATTTCGCTGCTGCCCTCTGCACTGTCTAAAAAAAGAAAATCAAGCCCAATTTCAAGTACACTGCAAAGCTGAACAGCTGTATTCATGGAAAGATTCCGACTTCCTCTTTCGATATGCCCTATATAGGAGGGAGAAACCTTACACATTTCGGCAAGCTGCTCCTGTGTAATATTCAGCTTTTTTCTCTGCGCTCTTATTTTTCTGCCAACCGCAGTATAATCTATAGTTTTCAAATAAATCACCAAGTATATTTTAATACTATTTGTCACTTTTATACACTAACTATAAGTACAGATATTGATAAATAGTATTATTTATGGTATGTTAATAAAAAACGAAATAGAGAATTTAAAATCAATAAAAAATATATTTTCTGAAACAGAATATAATCTTGTTGATTTAAAGAAATAAAGGAGATTTTTTATGCCATTTTGCAGTAATTGTGGAAAAGAAATAGGGGAGGATATTAAGTTTTGCCCTAATTGCGGAAAAGAAAATATATCTGTTAAGCCTGTTGCAACAATACCAACAGAAAACGCAGATATTCAGACAAATCATGTAATAACAACCAAGGAAACAGCTGAGTCGAATCATCAGAATTATAATAGCGCCCAGAATGCCCAACAGCCACCGATTATGAATAATAATCAACAGGTTAAACTTGATAAATCAAAAAATGATTTGTTAGCTTGGCTTATGGCAACTGTTCCGATAACAGGAATAATTCTTGGAATTTTCCTTCCGTTTGGCGGTTGGACATGCCTTATTCTTAATATAATTATAGGTTGTATTGATTGTGACAGTTTAAAGAAACAGGGCATTGATACATCTGAATTTGGGGGATTGGCATTTTTAGTGCCGTATTATCTTTATAGAAGAGCAAAAAAACTAAATGATGATTTATCGTATTTTATTGTTTGGATAGTGTTATTTGCTATATCAATATTTATTTAAATGAAAGGAGATTAAACAATGAACAAAAAGGTTCTTTCTATCATAGGTTTAGTTTTAGGTGCTATTACTGTTATTGTAGCATTTATGGCTGGCTTGTCATGGGATTGGGGTGTGATTGGTTTATTTGCCGGTTTAGGTATCATAGTAAGTAACTTATCCGGTGTAATTAAACCAAAAGAACAAAATAATCAACCTACAGATAATCAGATACAAGGCTAAATAAAAACGGTTTGTTTTTTAACAAACCGTTTTTTTATAAACTATATTTCAATTCTTTAACTGTTTTATATCTTTTCCCGAGTTTTATTGGAAAATTTCTCCATTTTTTTATTCGACAGCATTTTAACATATTGCCATTATTTATTCAATTGACTATTTTTATGCAATATGTTATAAATGAATTGTACACACGAAAGCCGTTTTTTAAAGAAAAAAGGAAGAGTGATGCTATGAAAAAAAGAATACTCAGTATAATTTTTGCGGTCTTGATTGCTTTTGCATCCTGCCCGATAACAGCATTTTCGGCAACGGATGCTTTTGCCGATCAGCTTAAAAAACAAGGATTTCCCGATTCATATATTTCTTCATTAACAGAGCTGCATAAGAAATATCCGAATTGGAAATTTGAAGCCTTGCTTACAAATGAAAGCTTCAGCACGGCTGTTTCCAAGGAGCGTAAGCCACATAATCAGCAGCTTATTGAAAAGTATTCAGGGAATGACAATAAGAATTTTTATTGCACCTGCTCTGATTGCTATAATAAAAACACAACCAAGCCGAATATAAATGGATATATTATTAAGGAAAATCCAAATTGGATTTCAGCTTCGTCAACTGCGGTTGAATATTATATGGATCCACGCAATTTCCTGAACGAAAAATATATCTTCCAGTTTGAAGAAATAGACCGCTTATCAAGCGAAAGCGCGCAGACGATTCAGGCGGGCATTGAAAAAATCCTTGCCGGTACTTGGATGGCAAATTCCAATATTACATACAAGGATAAAAACGGAAAATCCGTTACATATTCTCCGCAAACAAAGTATTCAAAGGCAATTATGGATGCTGCTGAGAAAAGCGGACTTTCAGCCTATTATCTTGCTTCAAAAATCGTGCAGGAGGTTGGCGGTCAAACAAACAGTGCAGGCGGTGCAAGCGGAACATTTAAGGGTTATGAAGGTATTTATAACTATTATAATCTGAATGCATATACGGGCGCTGCTGATGGACTTAAATGGGCTTCCCTCAGCGGATATTATACAAATACAAGTGATGTTAATCTGAGAAAGGGTGCATCCACTTCAACAGCTGTAGTGGCTGTTGTTCCGCTTTGGACGATTGTAACTGTAAAAGATACCGTGCAGGGTGCTGACGGCTATTATTGGTATAATGTTTCTCTTAAGGTAAACGGAAAAAGCTACACAGGCTATATCCGCTCGGATTTAGTTACGCTGGATCAGTATAACCGTCCTTGGACAGATCCGTATAAATCTATTGTAAACGGTGCTGTTTATATCAAAAACAGCTTTGGTAAAACGCAGAATACGGGCTATCTTCAGAAATTCAATGTGAACCCTGCTTCAACAGACAGACACAGCCACGAATATATGGCAAATGTTGGCGCAGCAGCGTCAGAAGCATATAAAACATATACTGCGTTTAAAGGCACGGATGCATTTTCGGGAGAGCTTCATTTCTTAATTCCTGTTTATGATGATTTGCATACCCATACTTATAAAACGACAACAACCAAAGCAACAACAAGTAAAAACGGCTCAAAGGTAACAAAGTGTACGGTATGCGGACTTGTTAAGTCTACATCAACAATTTATTATCCGAAAACAGTAACACTTTCAACAACAAGCTATACCTATAACGGCAAAGCTAAAAAGCCGAGCGTAACGGTTAAAGACAGTAAGGGTAACAAGATTGCATCAAGCAATTATACAGTTACTTACCCAAGCGGTAGAAAGAATGTTGGTAAGTATACTGTAACAATTAAGTTCAAAGGTAACTACAGCGGAACAGTTAAAAAGACCTTTACCATAAAGCCAAAGGCTACATCGCTTTCAAGCGTAACGGCAAAATCAAAGGGCTTTACTGCAAAGTGGAAGAAACTGACAACACAGACAACGGGTTACCAGATTCAGTATTCAACAAGCAGTAAATTCTCAAGTGCGAAAACTGTAACTGTTTCCAAAAACAAAACAACATCAAAATCAGTTTCAAAGCTGAAAGCAAAGAAAAAGTATTATGTTCGTGTTCGCACATATAAAACCGTAAAAGTAAACGGCAAATCAACAAAGATTTATTCTTCTTGGAGCAAAGCAAAATCAATCAAAACGAAGTAATCGTAGGGGCGGCTATTAGCCGCCCGTTTTGTTATTGTTTAAACTTTGTAAATTGCGGACGAGCAATGCTCGCCCCTACGATAGTGCGTCAATAAACTCCGTAGGGGACGGCGTCCTCGACATCCCGTTTTGCATTTCAACGAGAAAATGATTTTTACAAATTTTGATTTTAACATTTACCAAAAAATTGTAAAAAAGATTTACATAATTATATTGATGTAATGATGTATATGTGATAGAATAAACAAAGCTTAAATTGCAGGGGGAGAAAAATTATGGCGAATTTAAACAGGGGGCTGATTGTTTCCTGTCAGGCAGTAAAGGGCGAGCCTCTTTATGGTCTTGATATGATGTATCATTTTGCAAGAGCCGCTGTGCTTGGCGGCGCAAAAGGCATAAGAGCAAACTATGTTTCTGACATTAAAGCAATAAAAAATGAGGTTGATGTTCCTGTTATCGGAATTATTAAGGCAGTTTATGAGGGTAGCGATGTCTATATAACGCCAACGCTTAAAGAGGTTAAGGAGCTGCTTACAACAGGCTGTGAGGTTATTGCGCTTGATGCAACAAATCGTCCGCGTCCGAACGGCGAAAAGCTTGAAGATTTGGTAGCATATATCAGAGAAAATGCGCCGGATGTTGAAATTATGGCAGACTGCTCAACCTTTGAGGAAGCGAAAGCGGCTGATGAAATGGGCTTTGATTATGTTGGCAGTACAATGCGTGGATATACGGAATACACAAAGGGTATTTCAATTCCGGATTATGATATGCTTTCCAGAATGAGAAAAGAGCTTCATGCAAAGGTTATTGCAGAGGGCGGAATCTGGGAGGTTTCCCAGCTTGATAAGGTTTTGGAATGTGATCCTTATGCTGTTGTAATCGGCAGTGCGATAACAAGACCAATGGATATTACAAAAAGATTTGCAAAGGAGTTTGACAAATGAACGATTTAAACAAATTCAGAGGCTTATTTTCAGCCTTATTAACACCATTCAATGCAGATTCATCCCTGAATCTTGATGCAATGGAAAAGCTTGTTGAATTCAATCTTGAAAATGGTATTGACGGCTTTTATGTTGGCGGAAGCACAGGCGAAGGTCTGCTTTTAACCAATGAAGAAAGAAAGGCAACCTTTAAATGTGTTGCTGATGCTGCAAAGGGCAGAGCAACGCTTATTGCCCATGTTGGCACATTGCATACAGATGCTGCAATAGATATGGCAAAATATGCTGAAAGCCTTGGCTATGATGCGATTTCAGCCGTTGCACCGTATTATTACGGCTTTCCGCTTGAAGCTGTAACAGGCTATTATAATGATATTGCAAACAGCACCTCTCTTCCTATGATTGTTTATAATTTCCCGAATTCAGGTAAGTTTTCTTTAACAAAGGAAATTGCAAACGAAATGTTCAAAAACGAAAAGTTTATAGGTATTAAGCATACCTCTGCTGATATGTTTGCGCTTCAGCAGTTCAAACAGCTTGACCGCGAAATCGTTGTTTATAACGGCTTTGATGAAACGCTCCTTTCAGGTCTTGCAATGGGTGCAGACGGTGCAATCGGAAGCACATATAATTTTATGGGCAAAAAGTTCAAAAAAATTATGAATGATTTTAAATCAGGCAATATTGAAGAGGCTATCAAGGGACAGAATGAAGCTGATGAAATTATTACAGAAATGATAAAATACGGCGTTTTCCAATCTGAAAAAGCAATTTTAACAGAAATGGGAATTGATATGGGCGAATGCAGAAAACCGTTTCTTCCAATCAGCGATGCATGCCGTGCTTCAATGAAAAAGATTGCAGAAAAGCTTTTGAGCGAGTAACTCCTAAAATTCAATATAATATAATAGTAAAAGGCAGGTTTGTTCCTGCCTTTTCTTTCATTTTATTTGGTTACAAAAATTGTAATATTTGACATTTTTTGTAACTTGTTGTATAATGGCGTTTATGCGACTTAATCAAAGGAGTATTTTATGAAGAAAACGAAAAGATTAATCAGTCTTTTTCTGTCTGTTTTTATGTTTCTCAGTATAACAGCAGGGATTGAGTTTTCTGCCTTTGCAGAAACAACAGGCTCGCAGATTGTTGAGTATGCAAAAAAGTTTGAGGGTTGTTCCTACAGAAGTAACGGCAGAGGTCCAAAGTGTTTTGATTGCAGCGGATTTGTTGCTTATGTTTTTAATCATTTTGGGTTTACAGTTCCGAATTCTTCTGCCGGATATAATAATTATTCTCAGTACGGAACAAAGATAACGGATGATTCCAAGGCAAAATTAGGGGATGTCGTTGTCTGGAACGGTCATGTCGGTATCTATATCGGCGACGGCAAGATGGTTAATGCACTGGGTGCAAGATACGGTGTGTGCGAAACAGTAATCAAAGAATTTGTAAATTCTTCAAGAGTAAAGAATCCAAGCCATTTTTATCTTAGGGTAAAAGGTGTTTGCGAAACGCTGAAAAAGCCATCCGTTAAAGCCAAAGCACCAACGAATTTAAAGGCAGCTTCTGTTAAGCTGAATTTTACAGTGAAAAATCCGGATAAGCTTGCAGTGAAAAAAGTTGGTATTCAGGTAAGAAAAAAGGGCGCAAAGGATTGGACAACCAAAACAAAAACAGTTGCTTCTAATAAGGTTAAGTCTTCTTCTTTTTCTTTGAGCTGTTCAGTTGGCTCGGGCAAAGAAATGAAAAAGGCTTTAGCTTCAAATACAAGTTATGAATACAGAGCATATGCTGTTTATAATAAGAAGAAATTTTATTCTTCGGTAAGCACTTTTAAAACGCCGATAATCAATCCGTCTGTAACAGTTAATAAAGCGGAAATTGTAAATGAGGATTCGGCAAAGCTCAGTTTCAAAGTAAGCAATCCAAGCAAGGTTGCGGTTACAAAATACAGTATTCAAATCAGAAAAAAAGGCGCAACAGAATGGAGAATGCTGCAGGAAACTACGAATTCAAAGAATAAGAATGCTGCATCTTTTTCCGTTTCTAAAACTGTCGGAACAAATAAAGCTGTTGATCTGCCGTTAGAAGCCGGAACAGCTTATGAATACAAGGCTGCTATCGTTTATAATAACAGCTATTATCAATCAAAAACCGGCTCGTTTACAACAGCTCCAAAGGCAGAAAATATGGTTGATTCGCAGGAAGCTTTTGCAGATGCGGAAGCTGTAACGGAAGAGCTGAGAGCACCAAAACTTAATGTAACAGTCAATAAGAACGGCAGCTTCAAGCTTTCCTGGGATAAGATTGCAGGTGCTGATCAGTATGCTGTATATCTAAAAAATGCAGACGGCTCGTATAAGCTGTTAAAAACAACAACGGCTTGTTCCTATTTATCGTCTGTTGCAGTCTATGGTAAAAGCTATACCTATGCCGTTAGAGCGTTAAGAACGATTGATTCAAAGAATAGCTTTGTGTCAAATTACAGTTCAGCTGTAAAAGTCGTTAATAATAAAAGATTGCAAATGCCAACGCTGAAAGCAAAAGTAAATGCAAATGGTGCGTTCAAGCTTTCGTGGAATAAAATAACGGGTGCTGATAAATATAAGGTTTATGTTCAGAATGCAGACGGCAAATATAAGCTTTATAAAACTGTTTCGGGAACTTCGGTAACTACAAAAGTTGAAGCATATAATAAGCAGTTTATCTATAAAGTAAAAGCCGTAAACAGCAAGAAAAATGTTGCTTCCGATTATAGCTCGGCGGTAAAGGTAAAGAACACGAAAAAGCTTCAGGCACCAAGCAATGTTAAGGTTTCAGTAAATAAGAATGGTACCTTTAAAATTTCTTGGAGCAAGGCAGCAGGCGCAGATAAATATGAGGTTTATGTTTTGGAAAGTGGTGCTAAGAAATATAAGCTTGTAAAAGCAACAGCTTCAAATCAGTTAACAACAAAAACTGCCGTAAAAGGTGTAACCTATAAATATAAGGTAAGAGCGCTCAAAAAATCAAAAAGCTCCGTAACCTCAGCGTATAGCGCAGTTGTAAGTAAAACAAGATAAAAGAAGAGCAGATTGCCTCTTCAAAAACAACTTGATTATTAATTTTGACAATGCTATACTATAAACAACAAATTACTATAATATTATAATTGTGAAAAGAGGTTCTTAAATGGCTTTAATTAATTGTCCAGAATGTAACAAGGAGATAAGTGATACTGTAAAGGCTTGTCCTCATTGTGGTTATTCATTTGAAAAAAGTGTACCGCAATTACCTGAAAATACAACAGGAAATGAAGATAATAGCTCATTAAGTAAAAACAGAAACTCCAAAAAAGTAATTATTCCGATTGTTATAATTATTGTTTTAGTTTTTGTTGCTGTAGGTGTGTATTTTCTTGCGACTGCAAATAGTAGAAATTATGAAAAAGCAGTTGAGCTTTATAAAGCAGAAAATTATAGTGAATCTTTAGAAATTTTTAATAAAATAAGTGATTACAATGATTCTGCAGATTATATAAAAAAGTGTGAATATGAGCTTTCCGTGAATGGTCAATTCTTAAGAGCACTTGCAACAGGACTTGAAGATAGATGGAAATTAAATGATAAGGTAGATAAAGATAAAAATTCTGAAGCAACAACTAAAGATTGGGAAAACTATATAAATGCGGAGTATAATCAAGTTGGAAAATTTGCTAAAATGGATTTCGAAGATGAAAAACTTGGGAATTTAGCAAAAGATTATATTAAACTGTTGGAATCTGCTAAAGGCATAGTTAAATACTATGGCAGTAATAAAAATGCATTTTGGAATGAATATAATCCGATATATCAAGATAGATGTATAATCATTATGAAAATAAGTAATGATTATGTTATTCCTGTTAATGATAAACGCAAAACGACCTTGAACGATTTGATTACCGAAGGCGAACTTTCTAATGAAATAAAAGCTATTTTAAAAGAGGCAAAATTCAAAAAAGTTTCTGATAGTTTTGGATGGAAAGGATATGAAGCAGTTGTGAAAAACACTTCGAGTACAGAGTTCTCATGGTTCTGTTTTAACATCAATCTTGTTGATAAGAATGGTACAATAGTTGATACTGAAATGGCAAGCACTGATAATTGGAGTGTTGGAAGTAAACATAAGTTTAAGTTTTCTACAAGTGAGAAGTTTGATAAAATAGTTGTTAACAGTTGCAATTATTCATAAATTGAATGTATTCTATATTATAACAAATGTAGGGGCGGAATCTATTTCCGCCCCGTTTTTCTTTATTCAAACAAATTTTACATCATTATCCTTAATCCAATAATAAATCTGAACGATATAGGCAAGTACCTGCGGGCCTCTCATAAGCTGGCCATACCAAGGTGCGCTGAGTGCATCCGGGTTTTCCATAAGCTTTTTAATCTCGTCAACATTCAGCATTTCGTAAAGCGGTGTTGCTTTGTCTGAAAGAACAGTATCAACCATTTTGCAGACTGCTTTGAAGTAAACGGGATTGTGCGTTTTCGGATACGGGCTTTTCTTTCGCCAGGTTATCTCATATGGCAAAACATCTTCAAAGGCTTTGCGTAAAACGCCTTTCTCTCTGCCGTCAAGCGATTTTATGTTCCAAGGCATGTTGTAGGCATATTCAACGATTCTGTAATCACAGAAAGGCACACGCACCTCAAGCGAGCTTTCCATGCTCATAACATCCTTGCGCACAAGCAAAGTCTGCATAAACCAATCCAGATTCAGGCGAAACATTTCTCTCATTCGCTTTTCGGTTTTGTTGTCTGTATCAAGATAAGATGTTTTGCGAACGGTTTCCGTATAGCGGTTATGCGCATATTCCTCACCGTTCGGAAGAAGTCCGTTTTTCAGAATACTCTTGCGTACATCTGTTGATCTGCTCCAAGGGAAGGTTTCTTCAAAAAGAATGTCCTTGTTGTGATACCAAGGATAACCACCGAAGATTTCGTCTGCACATTCGCCTGAAAGTGCAACAGTATGGTTTTTCTTTACCGCTTTGCAGAATAAAAGCAGGGAAGAGTCAACATCCGTAAAGCCCGGCAGAGTGCGTGCATAGGTGCTGTCAATAAGCGCTTTTGCAACATCATTGTTATCCAACATAATGTTGTGGTGTTTGCTTCCGATATAGTTGGAAATCATATCAATAAAGTCGCTGTCCTTGTTCGGCTGGAACAGGCTTGATTTAAAGTATTTGTCGTTATCTATATAATCAACGGAATATGTGTTCAGTGTGTTTCCGTTCTTTTTATAATAGTCGCTTGCAACGCGGCTGATAATGGAGGAATCAAGTCCGCCGCTTAAAAATGTACAAAGCGGAACATCTGAAACAAGCTGGCGCTCTATTGCATCCTTAACAAGATATCGTGTATGTTCTATTGTATCGTTTTCGCTTTCTGTGTGTTCCTTTGCTTCAAGCTTCCAGTATTCCTTGATAATAGCTTTTCCCTCGCTGTATAGTAAATAGGTTGCAGGCGGAAGCTCTTTTATATCTTTGAATACGGCAGTTCCTATCGTTTTGGCAGGACCAAGCATAAAGATTTCATTTAATCCGTTTTGGTCTACCTCGCTTGTTATTTCGGGAATAAGAAGCAGTGTTTTAATCCTGCTTGCAAAGGCGAAGATTCCGTCTTTTTCTGCGTAATACAGCGGCTTAACACCGATTCTGTCTCTGCATAAAAACAATTCCTTTTCTACATCATCCCAAACGGAAAATGCAAAAATTCCGTTTAGCTTTTCGCAGGCTTTTTCTTTCCATTTGTGATAGGCTTTCAGTATAACCTCTGTGTCACAATGCGTTTCAAATTCATAGCCAAAGGTTTTAAGCTCGTTTCTGATTTCCTCGGTGTTGTAAATCTCTCCGTTATAAACGATTGTATATTTTCCGAACTGCATTGGCTGCTGTCCTTTTTCGGGATCAATAACGGATAATCGGCGATGAACGAAAGCGGCATAGGGCTTAATAAACGCTCCGCTGCCGTCCGGTCCTCTCATTTTAAGACTTTTGCTCATGTTTTCAATAAGCGGCAGTCTTTCTCTTAAATCTATGTTCGCTGATAATAATCCTGCTATTCCGCACATATGATAATCACCTCAAGCTATTATATGTAATAAATAAAAAAATGGTAAGATTTTTTCAAAAAATGCTTGACTATGTTATAAAGATGTGATATATTATCTAGGCATTGAGAAATGCTGGTGTAGCTCAGTTGGTAGAGCAGCTGATTTGTAATCAGCAGGTCAGGGGTTCGAGTCCGTTCACCAGCTCCATAATGTGGAAGAGTTCCCGAGTGGCCAAAGGGAGCAGACTGTAAATCTGCCGTCAACGACTTCGGTGGTTCGAATCCACCCTCTTCCACCAAGTTTAGACCTAAACGATTAAATTCGCTTAGGTCTTTTCTTATGCCGAAAAGCATAGTAACTAGGCGGGCTGTGCAATTTTCAATAAATTACTTTATCTGCGTTGAAATGCATACAAAGTACCTCAAATGCAACTTATTGGGCTACTTTTTGGGCTACTGCTTTCTGATATTATATTGATGTATGAATTAAACCGAAGACTTCTTGTTAAAAAGGAGTCTTTTTATTATGTTTTATAAAAGGATTAATAACGAGGTCTACAAGGCGTTTTTAAGCGTTTTCGTTTTAAATGGTAATTTCCTTGTCACAAACACAGCTCTTCGTTTTTACTCCGTTTAACTGCCGTTGAGAAGGCGGGTTACAATAGCTATCAAAAAAGCAAAGGGTTTTACATAGCACGGTGCATAAACGAGGAAAGGGATAAAAAAGAAAGTCGCTCATAATAGAGCGACTTTTTAACTTTACGGGTTTCTTTTAAATTTGAAGAAAACAAATAATTGTGTATTATTTTTTGCACCTATTCCCCAAAATAATTCATGACCTACTTTTCCTCTTGAATGGCGTCCTCCGCTTCGCTTTAAAACAACTGCATTAGGATTGTATGCCTGCCATTCAGATAATAATGCATCAGACGATTTTTGATATAACCCAAATTTCTTTAATTCAACAATTCCATACTGATTTTCATTATTGTTTTTAAACAATTCATATTTTAGAGCAACAGAGTCCAATAAGTATTTATTAGCCAATAACCCATAACCTGTTCTTGTATTAAATTCACACTTAACATTTGCAATCTTAGGATTGCTTGCAAGCCATGAATTGATAGATGCAATAAATTCAGCATTATTCATATTATACCTGTTGAATACTTTTACATATTCTTCAACCTGCTTTTTGCCACAGAAACTACAGAACTCACTATCTGATGATATATCTTTACCGCAATACATACATTTTCCTTCAATCTTTTGTATTGCATTTATTGGTATATGATTTTCATTATCCCTTGTTATTGGTTGAAAAGGAACAAAAGTTGTCTTTGATGATTTGTTATCTTTAAATGCTTTTCTATAAATTATAACATTAAATATAATAGCTCCACCCACCACTAATACAATCAGCGGAATAATAATGCTCAATGTTTTTTTCTCTTTTTTCTCGAATTCTTCTCTTGATTGAGCAACTTTGCTTTCAAATTCTTCGTGCTTTTGTGCTACACTCCTATCCCATTCGCTCTTGATTTTGGATTGTTCTTCAGCGAAACTGTTCAGCAATTTAGCATTATTCTGTGCAATGTTACTCTGTCTTTCTTCTTGTGCTGCAGCAATGCTGCTCTGCCTTTCTGCTTGTGCTGCGGCTACACTGCTGCTCCATTCAGCATTTTTTTGTGCTACACTGCTTTCCCATTCACTTTGTTTTTTTACTTGTTTAGCAGCCCATTCCTCGTTTTCTTTTTTCGCATTATTTGATTTCTTTGCATTTTCTGCTTCAATACGGCTAACTTCTTGCTTTATTCGCTCACCTTCTGCAATAATACTTTGACCTTCTGCCTCAATACTTTGAGATACTTTTTCCCATTCTGCATCTGAAGATGAATTTGCATGAGCAGATATTGGTATTGACATAGATACAATTACCATTAACGCAATCAGAATGTAATATTTTAAATTTTTCTTATTCATTTGCTTCAATCTCCTTATTTTTGCTTTTCTTGTTACAAAACACCAAAGCTAAGCAAATAAGGATAAAGAGCGAAGCAATCAAAGGCATTGCAAGTGACGGAGCTCCTGTTTCAGGCGATTTACTTGATGTATCTTTATTTGTGGTTGGTTCAGTAGTCTGTTCTTCGTTTTTAGGGATTTCAGTTACAGGTTCTTCGGGAATCTCCAGAATAACTAATCCTGCAATTGCGTTTTCTATCTGCTTTGCGTATTCATCAACGATATCCTGCTCGATAATATTTTTATCATATTCTACTGCATTAACTGCTTCGTTAAGTACAGTTACAGTTTCTTCCGTATAAACAGCTAAATCAGCAGGAATATTTGCAATCGCTTCATTTACATTTGCGTAATCAGCAGGTTTGTATTCAAGATTTGCGATAGCATTATTGATTGCTTGTGCGTAACTATCAACAACAGCTTGCTCAGTAATGTTTTTATCATTTATTACGGCATTTACAGCTTCGTTGAGGACAGTTACAGTTTCTTCCGTATAAACAGTTAAATCAGCAGGAATATTTGCAATTGCTTCATTTACCTTTGCGTAATCGGCAGGCTTATATTCAAGGTTTTTAATTGCATCATTTATTGCTTGTGCGTAACTATCAACTGTGTTCTGCTCAGTAATATTTTTGCCGTTTACAACAGCGTTTACGGCTTTGTTAAGAGCATTTACAGTTTCCTCTGTATAAACAGTTAAATCCGTAGGAATATTTGCAATTGCCTCGTTTACCTTTGCATAATCAGCGGGTTTGTATTCGAGGCTTGCGATAGCCTCATTGATTGCTTTTGCATAGTTATCAACAATATCCTGCTCGGTGATGTTTTTTCCGTTTACGACTGCATTTACAGCCTCATTAAGAACATTAACTGTTTCTTCCGTATAAACAGTTAAATCCGTTGGCATTTTTTCGATTGCTTCGTTTACCTTTGCGTAATCAGCAGGCTTGTATTCAAGGTTTGCGATAGCATCATTGATTGCTTTTGCATAGTTATCAACAATATCCTGCTCAGTAATATTTTTTCCGTTTACGACTGCATTTACTGCTTTGTTGAGTACAGTTACAGTTTCTTCTGTATAGACAGTTAAATCAGCAGGAATATTTGCAATTGCCTCGTCTACCTTTGTATAATCAGCATCACTGAGGATACCTGTTACAGTTACCTCCATGGTATCGTCAGGAAAGGTAATCCAACCAACATTATACGAATAAACGACTTCGGCATATGGATTAAGCAAGGTTACGATACCTGTTTTGCTATCATATGTATAATCATCTGTATCTTCAATAGTAACTTTTGAAATATTATCCACAACATTATTCATATCAAGAAATACAGATTGCAATTCTTTGCTGTAAGTATAATTCTCCTGAACTGTATGACGACCCCCTCCTAACGAGAACAAATTAGTATTTTTACTTAAATCAACATAACGCAAATGATTACGAAAGATATGCAAATAGGTTAACTCTATATTATTCGTTACATCCAATTCGGATATATTTGTATCATCAAGTGCTAATTCACTTAAGTGTTCGCAATCGCTTACATCAATTTTTTCTAATGGAGTAGAATATATGGCTATCTTTTTTAATGGAGCAATAGCCTTGAATTCAGTTACTTGAGTATTTTTGAGATATATAGAAGGTTCAGCAATATCAACTTCAAATAATAATTCATATCCCTCTAAAGATTTGACATCCATATTTTGTATATCAATTCCATTTTCAGAACGCTTATCTTCTTTGGTAATAAAGCCATCTTGATCAGTGTCATATGTTTCAGAAACAAATTTTCTGAATTCTTCATCAGGGAAATTTTCTTCATTAATTTCAATTTGAGGTATTATGGTTTCTTCGTTATCCGCTGCATTTGCAACGAAAGGTATTGAACACAATACCATAATAAAGCTGAGTAAGATTGCAATTGTTCTTTTCATATTTTATTCTCCATTTTAAAACTATCTGTAAATATATCCCGAGCCGCCGCATCCGCCGCAGCCAACCATGCCATACATAGGCATTCCATTTGCATCCGTTCCTATTACATCCTGCACAACACCAGATCCGCTGCAAATAGGGCAAGCTACAGAATTATTGTTGTAATTTGCAACAGTTGTTTCTTCATAATAATCAAAACCATATTCACGCCAAAATTGGCTATTCTTTTTGTATTCCGCTATATAACCATTTAAGTTTTCTATTGCGTCATCATCAATTGATGAATAAGAGCAAATCCTACCATTATGTAATATAT
>JAIDLO010000112.1 GCA_029050995.1 Eubacterium sp.
ATATATTATAGTAAATATATAGTAAGACATAAAATTGTTCATAAAAATCATATTGTATTCGTGATTTTTCTAATGTATAATGATAGTTCAAGAGGTGATAAAATGCGTTTATTTAAACACCGTGGTGATATTTATATTCCGTCAACAAAATTAAAATCGGATCTGGAACAGAAAATATTGTTTATTGCAATAACATTTATTCTTGTTTTTACAATTGTTTTTGTTGCAATTTTCGGTTTCAAATATGATTTTTCGGTTAAAAAATTTTTTAAGCCTGCAAATATAGATATTGTTGAAGAAGACGATGTAAAGGTACTTCCGAATGTAAGCGGAAAAAATAATTTTCTTTTTATTCTGAAAAATAAAGATACAGAGGATATTTATGTTTGCTCCTTAATTCAGGTTGATCTTGATGATTTATCCTATACAGTTTGTACAATTGATGCGAATACAAGTATTGAGGGTAAAAAGCTTTCCGATATCTATAAAAAGGGTAATGCAGGAAATGTTTTAAATGCCGTAAACAGCCTTTTCGGTATTAAGATTGATTTCTTTATAGACCAGAATTTAAAGCAGTATAAAAATTTATTTGATTATATCGGTCCTATCAATTATACTGTTGCCGAAGATATCAGATATAAGGATAATTCTTATTATGGCTTTAATATAAAAGTAAAAAGCGGAAACCAGAAGATAGACGGCGATTTGTCCTCTGAATTAATGCGTTATTATTTATCGCAAAAGCGTTATGATCTTGTTGATGAATTGATGCTGACTGCTTTATCTCAGCAGATAAATCCGGAAAGCTATGATAAGAAAGAAAAGATTTTTTCAAGGCTGATTGATAATTCCGTAACGAATATTACAATCAAGGATTATAATGAAGCTGATGATCAAATTCGGGTTTTAAGTGATGAAACAACAGGTGCAGCAGTTTATTCCGTTTCGCCGAAATATGACGGAAATAAAATTGTTTCATCTTCAATTAAAGAAATAAAAGGATATTTTGATAAATAAATCAAAAGAAAAGAGAATAGATATGATAACAGAAGAGAATAAGAAAAAAATTGAAAAGGCAGTAAGAGAAATTCTTGAGGCAGTAGGCGAAGATCCGAATAGAAGCGGACTTATAGAAACGCCGAGAAGAGTTGCAAATATGTATGAAGAAATCTTTGCAGGCTTAAGTGAAAGTCCTGAAAAGCATCTTAAATTCTTTGATGAAAAATCAAATGATGAATTGGTTATTGTTCGCGATATTCCGTTTTCTTCTATGTGTGAGCATCATCTTCTGCCGTTTGTCGGAAAGGCACATATTGCTTATATTCCAAGCGATAATAAAATTATCGGCTTGTCTAAGCTTGCAAGAATTGTTGATAACTTTGCAAAAAAACCGCAGGTGCAGGAACGATTAACGCACGATATTGCAGATTTTCTTGAGGAAAAAATGAATCCACAGGGTGTTGCCGTTATTATTGAGGCTGAACATATGTGTATGACAATCAGAGGTGCAAAGGCGCCGGGCAGCAAAACGCAGACCTCGGCATTAAGAGGCATTATGCGTTCTGATTCCCGAACAAGAGCAGAGGTTTTAGCTCTTCTTGATAAATAAGGATATACATATGATTTGGAATTGCGGAAACTATAAAATTGAATACGGCGAAAAAGTTTTAATTATGGGCATTGTTAATGTTACGCCCGATTCTTTTTCGGACGGCGGAGATAACTTCTCTCCCGAAAAAGCAGTTGAATCTGCTTTGCAGATGGAAAAGGACGGCGCGGATATTATAGATATCGGCGGTCAATCGACTCGCCCCGGTCATATTCCTGTTTCAGTAGAAGAGGAATGGGAAAGATTAGAGCCTGTTTTAAAGGCATTAAATGGAAAAATAAATGTTCCGATTTCTGTTGATACCTTTTATCCGTATGTGGCAGAAAAGGCTGTTAAATTCGGTGTAAGCATTATTAATGATGTTTCGGGTACTATCAGTAATGATATGGCAAATGTGATTAAAAACAGCAATACAGGCTGGATAATTATGCATAACGGAGAGGGCAATACTGCTGAAATAAAAGAATTTTTTGAAAATACAGCAAAAAAACTTGAAACGCTTGGCATAAATAAAAATCAAATCTGCTTTGATATGGGTATCGGTTTTGGAAAAACAAGACAGCAGGATATGAGCCTGATTTCAAATATTCCTATGTATAAATTAAGCGGATATCCTCTTCTTCTCGGAACAAGCAGAAAGCGTGTGATTAAAGAGGGAACGGGGCAGGAAAATCCGAAACTGCGTATTTACGGCAATATTGCGGCGGATACTGCTGCAATTTTCGGCGGTGTTGATGTTATACGAATGCATGATGTTGCAAATGAAAAGCAGGGAATTTATATGGCAGAGGCATTAAAGAAAAGTTTAAAATAAATGTAGGGAACGGGTTTCCCGTCCCGAAACAATATGAAAGGAATCCCTCCGTCAACCTTATGGTTGACACCTCCCTTTGACAAGGGAGGCAAAGAGGTTTATTGATTACTATGGATAAAATTTTAATTAAAGGCTTAAAGCTTTTTGCATATCACGGTGTAAATCCCGAAGAAAAGGAAAACGGGCAGAATTTTATTTTTGACATTGAATTGTCTGTCAATATGAACAAAGCGTGCCACAGCGACAATGTGGAAGATACCGTCAGCTATGCAAAGGTTGTAAAAACAGTTCGCCGTGTGTTTACGGCTGAAAAATATGATTTGCTTGAAAAATGTGCACAGGTTGTTTCTGATGCAATTTTAGAAGAATATTCCGATATTTTTACAGTAGAATTAACCTTGAAAAAGCCGGAAGCGCCCGTTTCGGCAGAATTTGAATATATGGGCGTTCATATTATACGAAGCAGGAGTTAACTTATGAGATATATCCTTGGAATAGGCACAAATATCGGCAACAGAATGGAAAATATTGAAAAATGCATTGATGCAATTAATTTGATACCATATACAGATGTTCTGATTCGTTCGGGCATTTATGAAACAGAGCCTGTCGGCTATGCAAGACAGCAGAATTTTTATAATTGCAATGTGCTTGTTGAAAGCGAATTTGAGCCGAATGAAATGCTTGGCATATGCCTTGGCATTGAAAGCGGCTTCGGCAGAATCAGAGCGATGAAAAATGGTCCTCGCATTCTTGATATTGATTTGCTGATGGCAGAGGATTTTAAAACAAACACAAAAAATTTAACCTGTCCGCATCCGAGAATGTTGGAAAGGCGTTTTGTACTTCAGCCTATGCTTGATCTTTTTGAAAATGGTATTGTGTTTGGAAAGGACATCAAGCCCTATCTTGAAAAAATTGAGGGGCAGGATGTTGAAAAAATTGAAGAAAAAAAAGATTATAATATTATGTAAGAGGGCAGTATTACTGCCCTTTTTTCGGTTCGTCAAGGATGCCGAATCCTACAAAAAACATAAATTAAATAACCGTAGGGGATGGCGTCCTCGACATCCCGTTTTACATAAATGAAGAAACAGTATCTACGAAATCTGAAACTTTATTTACGGCTTTCTGCATGGTTTTCTTTGTGTTTTTGCTGTTTGATCCCATTGAAGATGTTGCTGCTGCAACTGCTGAGCCAACTGCCATTGCAACGCCAACGCCTTTAATGATATTCACGGTTTTCTTTTTCATAATTTTTCTCCTCAATTCATTACTTGCACGCTTTTTCGTGCAATATTATTGTTTGCGGAGAATGAATTTTTAAAAGTTATAATTCCTGTTAATCCATACTATTTTTAGCAAAAAGCAAAAAAATATCCCAGCCCGAAAGGACTGGGAATTTTTGTTAATTTTTTTAGTCGTTTGCTTTGCCGATTGAACCGAAGAGTTCCATTTTTTCTTTAACTGTTGCCTTGATTGCTTCAGCGCCCGGTGCAAGAAGCTTACGAGGGTCAAATCCTTTGCCCTGTAAATCCTTGCCTTCTTCAACATATTTGCGTGTTGCTTCCTGGAATGAAAGCTGGCATTCTGTGTTTACATTGATTTTTGAAACGCCAAGGTCGATAGCTTTTTTAATCATATCCTCAGGAATGCCTGTGCCGCCATGAAGAACAAGAGGCATAACGCCTGTTTTTTGCTGAACAGCATCAAGAGTTTCAAATGAAAGACCTGCCCAGTTTTCAGGATATTTGCCGTGAATATTGCCGATACCTGCTGCAAGCATATCAACGCCAAGGTCAGCAATCATTTTGCATTCCTCAGGGTCTGCACATTCGCCTGCGCCAACAACGCCGTCTTCCTCGCCGCCGATAGAGCCTACCTCAGCTTCGATTGAAAGGCCAAGAGCGTGTGCAACATGAACAAGCTCTGTTGTTTTAGCAACATTTTCTTCGATAGGATAATGTGAACCATCAAACATAATTGAAGTAAAGCCTGCTTTAATGCATTTGTAGCATCCTTCGTATGAGCCGTGATCAAGATGAAGGGCAACAGGAACTGTAATACCAAGCTCCTCGTCCATTGCTTTAACCATAGCGGCAACTGTTTTGAAGCCTGTCATATATTTACCTGCGCCTTCGGAAACACCAAGAATAACAGGGCTGTTTAATTCCTGTGCAGTTAAAAGAATAGACTTTGTCCATTCAAGGTTGTTGATGTTAAACTGGCCAACAGCATAATGACCTGCTTTTGCTTTTTTAAGCATTTCGGTAGCAGAAACTAACATAATGATTATCTCCTCACTATTTTTATAATTTTTATGATGATATTATACAACATTGATAAAAAAATAGCAATAATATTGTTTGCTTCGTTTATAAAAAAATAACAGAGCGAAGAATTTCTTTTTGGTCATTTTGATAAAAAAAAGACTTTCCATTTTTATTAGGAAAGTCTTTACGCAAAAAATATTCTTCAAAGGAGCAAAAATTATCTTTTTTTACCCTTTAAAATCGGACTGAGCGGCTTATAAATAAACGCAGAGATTACAACGCTGATTAAGCCTTTGATAAATGTAAACGGAACATTGTAAATCAAGATAGCCATTTCAATGCTGTTTACATTAAATAATTTCTGATAAACCTGTAAAACAGCCTCTTTCGGCATGAAATTGTAATAGAACGGATAAACAATGTATAAGTTAGACGGATAGCTGACAATTGCCATTACAAAAGCACCGATTGTGCCTGCAAGCAGTGCCCATTTCTTTGTTTTTTTGTGCTTATACAGAATGCCTGCAATTCCAACGAAAACGGCGCCGAGAATGAAATTGGAAAGCTCGCCGATAAATCCGCTTTTGCTTACTGCAAGATGAATGATGTTTTTGATAAATTCAATCAAAATGCCTGCAACCGGTCCGTATGCAAAAGAGCCAATCAGTGCGGGTAAATCCGAAAAATCAAGCGCAATAAAGCTTACGGGGCTTGGAATTTCAAGATACTGAAGTGCTGTTGCAAATGCAGCAAGCATACCGCAGCCCGTAATAAAACGGATTTTGTTGTTTTGTGATTTTCTTGTTTGTGTGTTCGTCATAATAAATTTCTCCTTCTCTGGTGGGCTGTACCAAAAAGAGAAGCCCTTGATACAAAATGTATCAAGGGCGTAAATGTTCTGACTGAAAGGCATATTATTATTTTATTTTGCCTTAAACATTTTCTCTCATCCGGACTTTGCCAATTTTGAATTGGTTTACCGTCGGTATCGGAATTTCGCCGATTCGGCTGTAATTTTAAATTACAGTTCGCAGACTTTACTGCCGGTGGGGAATCGCACCCCGCCCTGAAAATATTTTGTAATCGTATTATATGCTGTTGTTTTAAAATTGTCAATAGCAAATTATTGAAATGTTAGTTATTTATAACAACGGGACGATGTGGGCATCGTCCCCTACAGTATTTCTACCCATGAGCCTCCCTTGTTAAAGGGAGGGGGACCGCTTGCGGTGGAGGGATTCAACGGTTCGTCGAGGACGCCGAACCCTACGAAATTCTTAATATTTCGGAACCCAGCTTCCCATATCAACCTGCTCCTTGTCTTTTGCAGGGCTGTATTTATCCTGATAATAGTTTTCAAGATGTGTGTCAAAGCTTCCGTCCGGTGCAAGATCAATAATTGTGCATCCGCGGTGTGCGCCGTAATTCATAATACCGAAATAAGCAAGGTAGTCTATGGAATAGCTGTAGGTTAAGCGGATTCCCTTGTAATCAACAGAGAAATTGTTTAAATGGTCATGTCCGCAGAAGAAGCCCTGTGTTGAGCCAAGCTCTTTTGCAGCGTCAAAAAGTCCGCAGTTTTCTTCAGCACAGAAGATTCCGCTGTCTTTTTCGCCAACCTTTCCGTAGTAGTATTTTACATTTTCCGTGTTCTTGCTGTCGTTATCAACATATTCCTGCCATGCATCCTTGTATTCCATAAGCGGAATATGGAAAAATGCAAGAGATTTCGGCGTTTCTCCGCCGTTTTCTTCCGTTAAAGCCTTAATGGAATCCTTATACCATTGAACCTGATTATCGTGAATTCTATCGTATTTCATAATAATACCGTCAATAATTCCCGAACCAACATAGGATTGAGAGTCCATTAAAACAAGGCTCTGCGTAATTTTACCTGCTGTGTTTTTAACATTAACGATATAGTTTCCCGAGCCGTCAACCTCTTCGGGACCTGCCTGTAAAAGACAATGCTTGAATTCTCCGCTTGTGTAAAAATCGCAGATTTCTTCTCTTGTATAATAAGAATAGCTTTCTGTATCGTGGTTACCGAAAGCAGGTGCCCAATAAACGCCAAGCTGTTCCATCAGCTGTGCAAAAAGCCTTGCGGAATTTTTATTATTGAAGGTGCCTGCCTGGAACGGAATCGGAAAAGCAATATCTCCCGAAACAATAACCAAATCAGGTTTTTCCTCCTGAATCATAGCTGCAACGGCATTTAAAGCCATTGTATCTTTTTTTATGCTCAAAAAGCCTGCGCCGATATGTATGTCCGTAAGCTGCATAACCTTGAAATTGTCATCCGTTACGAAAGTATAATATCCGTCCTCTGCAATTTCCGGCTGAAGCTGATTTTCATAGGAAACAGGCTTTATGGATTGAACGAAATTTGTGTTTGATTTAATGCCGATCAGGCTGACACACATACAGATTAATAAAGCAAACACAATAATGCCGATAAGAGAACCGAAAGCAATAAGCAATTTTTTACCGATACTCCTCTTTTTTGTTTTTTCTTTTGTTGCCATAAATATTACCCCTTTTTACTGCAGTTGGCGAGATTGCGCATACTAACAATTAAGATAATTCTTCGCCAACTGTTTATTATTTCAAGCAATAATAATTTTTTATTGCCTATATTTTAATCATTTACAAGAAATCTTGCCTGATGAAAAACAGATTTTGCAGCAGAAACAAGAATAATGATACCTATGATAATTCCGAAAACGCCGTCTATTGCATAATTCAGTTTGCTTATAAGGAAAAAGCCCATAACTGCCATTGTTGTTATGGCAAAATCAAGAAAGCTGTCTAAGATCAAAGCTTTATAAATAGGAGACGGCGATTTGCGGTTGCTTCTGATATAAACCATTGCCATAACAAGCTTTACGCAGGCTGTTAGTATAATCAAAACTGCATATTTGAATGAATAGGAAACAAGCACGGGATACACAAATCGTTCAAGTCCTGTATAAACGCAGTAAGCGCCTGTTACGGCAACAATGCTTCCGATTACAAAGGAGCCAAGCGCCTGAACACGGGCGCTTTTTCGCTCTTTCATTTTGGATTTCAGTATAAAAATAAAAGCGAAAAGCGCAATAAGCGCAGAAAAAGTATCGCCAAGATTGTTTACGGAATCGCAGTAAATCGCAAGTGAATTTGAGCTTATGCCAACATAAAGCTTAATCAGAAAAAGCGAAAGATTACAGGAAATTCCGAATATTGCAATTTTAATATCTCTTTTGGTCATTGAATTGTCCTCTTTTTATCAAAACCTTATTTATTCATTGTAGCAT
>JAIDLO010000113.1 GCA_029050995.1 Eubacterium sp.
ATCAAGATCCTTTGCAATGCTTGTTTTGTAATCGGCTGCATAGATTACAGCTGTTCCGTTTAATTCCTTAGGCGGATTTTCACGAAGCGTATCCATAATCTTCTGCATTTTATCCATTCCTGCAGCACCCTCAAATTCATAGCTTTTAACTGTGTTGCAGTAGTAGCCGAATTCATTGTAAAGATCATCCATAACATCAACAAGGGATTTACCCTGTGTTTTATAAAATGCAGCCATTTCGCAGATGAGCATAGAAGCAACAACAGCGTCCTTATCTCTTGCGTGCGTTCCTGCAAGGTAGCCATAGGATTCTTCAAAGCCCATTACGAAGTCGTCAGCTCTGCCCTCTGCTTCAAGATTTGTAATCAGCTCGCCGATATATTTAAAGCCTGTTAAAAGATTCTTGAAGGTACAGCCGTATTTCTTTGCAATCTCTTCTGCTAAATCTGTTGAAACAAAGGATTTAACAGCAATTGCATTAGGGGAAAGCATACCCTTTTCTTTCTTTTGAGAAAGAAGATAGTTCAGCATCATTGCGCCAACCTCGTTGCCGCTCATAAGCACATATTCGCCGTTTTTGTTCGGAACAGCAATGCCGACACGGTCGCAGTCCGGGTCTGTTGCAAGAAGAATATCAGCCTTGATGCTTTCCGTCATTTTAAGCGCACATTCAAATGCCTGCTTGATTTCAGGATTCGGATACGGGCAGGTTGGGAAATTGCCGTCCGGCAGCTCCTGCTCAGGTACAATATGAATGTTCTCAACGCCGATTCTTTTCAGAATTTCTCTTACAGGCTTGTTGCCTGTTCCGTTAAGAGGTGTATAGATAACGCAAAGGTCTGCGTCTTTGCAGATACCCTTGTTTACGCATTGCTTTTCAACCTCGTCAAGAAATTCATTGATGATGTCCTTGCCTATGTATTCAATAAGTCCGCTCTTTACAGCTTCGTCAAAATCCGTTGTTTTGATGCCTGTAAAATAATCAACCTTCTGGATGAAATCATATGTTTCAGCAGCTTCCTCGTCTGTCATCTGATAGCCGTTGCTGTCGTAGCATTTATATCCGTTGTATTTTCCCGGATTGTGTGAAGCTGTTAAAATAATACCGCTTGATGTTTTGAATCTTCTGATTGCATAGGAAAGGCACGGTGTCGGCTCAAGCTCATCATAAAGATAAACTTTGATTCCGTTTGCAGCTAAAACCTTTGCTGCTTCCTTTGAAAAATATTCGCTTTTGATTCTTGAATCATAGCCGATTGCAATGCTTGGGTTTTCGTAGTTTTTGTTCAGGAAATCAGCAAGTCCCTGTGTTGCCTGGCAAACCGTGTAATAATTCATTCTGTTTGTGCCTGCACCGATAACGCCTCTTAAGCCTGCTGTGCCGAATTCAAGGCATCTGTAAAATCTGTCTGCTATTTCCTCTTCATTGCCTTTGATATCTTCAAGCTCCTGAATTAAATCGGGATCAATAACAGCTTTTTCAAGCCATTCATTATAAAGCGCATTGATATTCATAAATTTTACTCCTTCATATTTGATAGTTCTATTTTAATATTATTAAAATCAGTTGTCAATATTCTTGTAATTTGATATAGTATTATTTACAAACTATTTTTATGCAGAGGTAATGCTATGTTCGCAAAGGCTAAAAGTCTTGGAATATTCGGAATGAACAGCTTTTCGGTTGTTGTTGAGGCTGATTTAAGCAGCGGTCTGCCGCGCTTTGATATTGTCGGCTTGCCCGATGCTGCCGTTAAGGAAAGCAGGGAAAGGGTAAGGGCAAGTATAAAAAACTGCAATTTTGAATTTCCCGTTTCCCGTATAACTGTTAATATTGCGCCTGCTGATGTCAAAAAAGAAGGCCCGATTTATGATTTGCCTATCGCTGTTGCAATTTTAAAGGCTACGGGGCAGATTAAAGCAGATATCAGCGATTATGCCTTTATCGGCGAGCTTTCGCTGGATGGCGAGGTAAGGGGCTGCAACGGTGTTCTGCCTATGCTTCTGAAAGCAAGGGAGGAGCATATCGGTTCTGTTTTTGTTCCTTATGACAATAAAACGGAAGCCAGTGTTGTAAACGGAATTGATGTTTTTCCCGTTAAAACTATTTATGAAATTCTAAGGCATTTAAGCGGTGAATGTATGGTTTCTCCGTGTTACCAGAGTGTTGAGCATTTGACTACAGAGGATGAAATGCTTGATTTTGAAGATGTTAAGGGACAGAAAAACGCAAAGCGTGCGCTTGAAATCGCCGCAGCAGGCGGTCATAATTGTATTATGATTGGTCCTCCCGGTACAGGTAAATCTATGCTTGCAAAGCGCCTGCCGTCTATTCTTCCCGAAATGTCCTTTGATGAACAGCTTGAAACAACAAAGCTTTATTCCATAGCAGGGGAACTGCCGAATGGTGTTCAGCTTATAACGAAAAGACCGTTCAGAAGTCCGCATCATACCATATCGGCGCAGGGGCTTGCAGGCGGTGGGCATAATTTGCGCCCGGGCGAAATCAGCCTTGCGCATAACGGCGTTATGTTTATGGATGAATTTCCTGAATTTGACAGACGGTCAAAGGAATCTCTCCGCCAGCCGCTTGAGGATGGAAGAATTACGATAACCCGAACGGGCGGTTCCGTTTCCTATCCGTCAAATCTTATGGTGGTTGCTGCAATGAATCCCTGCCCGTGCGGATATTATGGGCATCCGACAAGGCAGTGTACCTGCACGGAGGCGGCAAGAAAACGATATCGTGATAAGGTAAGCGGACCTATTTTAGACAGAATTGATCTGCATATTGAGGTTGAGCCTGTTGATTATGAAAAGCTATCTTCAAAGAACAAAGAGGAAACCTCTGCCGAAATCAGAAAAAGAGTAAACAGAGCAAGAGAAATTCAGCGCAAACGCTTTGCGGGTACGGATATATCCTGCAATGCAAAAATGAGTCCTAAGGTTACGAAGGAATTCTGCGTTTTAACGGAAGAAGCGTCTAATCTTTTGAAATTAAGCTTTGATAAGCTTGGTTTGTCTGCAAGGGCATATGATAAAATTTTAAGAATAGCACGAACGATTGCTGATTTGGAGGAAAGCGAAAGCATAGAGCTTTCCCATGTTGCAGAGGCAATTCAGTTCAGAAGCTTAGACAGAAAATATTGGAGTGATTAAGATGAATAATACGATCAAAAAAGCAATGGAAAATCTTGAAAGAAACGGCATAAAGCCTTTCTTTGTTGAAACGAAGGAAGAGGTTGTTCCTCTTGTAAAATCGCTTGTTCCCGAGGGAAGCTCCGTGTCCTGCGGCGGAAGTGTAACGCTGAATGAAACAGGCGTGTTTTCCCTGCTCGAAAGCGGTTGCTATGATTTTATAGACCGCCGTGGGCTTGAGGGCGAGGCACTGAGAGATTGCTATGTAAAGGCATTTGGCTGTGATGCTTATTTTTGTTCTTCAAATGCTGTTACGGAAAATGGCGAGCTTTATAATGTAGACGGCAATTCAAATCGAGTTGCCTGCATTGTTTTCGGTCCAAGGCAGGTTATTATGGTTGTCGGCATCAACAAAATCGTACCTGATGTAAATGCCGCAATTCAAAGATTAAAGGAATGTGCAGCTCCGCCGAATACAAAGCGCTTAGGCTGTAAGACACCTTGCGCTGTAACAGGGCATTGCATAAGCCTTGATACTGAAAATCCGCTTATGTGTGATGGCTGCAGAAGTCCGCAGCGTATCTGCTGCAATTATGTTGTAACTGCCCAGCAAAGGCACAAAGACAGAATTAAGGTCATTCTTGTCAATGAGGAATTGGGTTATTAATTGACAAATCTATACAATAGTATTAGAATATTCAAAAATAATTTAAGAGGCGAAAAAATGTTAAGTATCGATAAAGTGTATAAGGCATCCCGTGTTTTAAAAGAAATTATTCGTGAAACAGATATGATTCTTGCTCCGAATCTCAGAAAGGGAACAAATATTTATCTTAAAACTGAAAATCTTCAGGTAACGGGTTCCTTTAAAATAAGAGGCTCCTATTTTAAAATAAGCCAGCTCAGTGATGATGAAAAGGCAAAGGGTGTTATTGCCTGCTCAGCAGGAAATCATGCGCAGGGTGTTGCGCTTGCCGCAACCAAAAGCGGTATAAAAAGTTTGATTTGCCTGCCTGATGGAGCGCCGATTTCAAAGGTTGAGGCAACAAAGCGCTATGGTGCGGATGTATGCCTTGTTAAGGGCGTTTATGATGATGCATATAATAAAGCATTAGAGCTTAAAGACGAGCTTGGCTACAGCTTTATTCATCCGTTTAATGATCCGGATGTAATTGCAGGTCAGGGCACAATCGGTCTTGAAATCTTAGATCAGCTTCCGGATGCGGATGCTGTTATTGTTCCGATTGGCGGCGGCGGTCTTATCGCAGGTGTTGCTTATACAATCAAGCAGATTAATCCGAATTGTAAGGTTTACGGTGTTCAGGCAGCAGGCGCACCAAGCATGGAGAAATCTATCCTTGATGATGAGATTGAAACGCTTTCAAAAGTGCAGACGATTGCGGACGGTATTGCTGTTAAAACGCCGGGCGATTTAACCTTTGATTTGGTTAAGAAGTATGTTGACGGCATTTATACAGTTACGGATGATGAAATTGCTCTTGCTATTTTAACACTTTTGGAACAGCAGAAGCTTATCTCCGAGGGTGCAGGTGCTGTTCCGGTTGCGGCAGTTCTTGCAGGCAAAATTCCGGATATAGAGGGCAAAAATGTTTGCTGTCTTGTTTCGGGCGGAAATATTGATGTTACGATTCTTTCAAGAGTTATTGAGCGTGGTCTTAAAATGAGCGGCAGAAAGGCGAATATAACCATTGCGCTTTCTGATAAACCGGGCCAGCTTTCTGATGTTTCAAACATTATTGCCGAAACAGGTGCGAATGTTACAAGTGTCAGCTATGACAGCACGGATCTTGATATGAACATAACAGACTGCTATCTTAAAATAGCTGTTGAAACAAGAGATTATGCACATATTGTTGCCATTAAACAGGCACTTAAGGATGCAGGCTTTGAGGTCTGCGATTAATACATATAGTATAGGC
>JAIDLO010000114.1 GCA_029050995.1 Eubacterium sp.
AAAAAACATAACATCTGTAAAAATTAAGTGTGCTACAGGAAGCTGTAGTGTCTTGGATTGGGATATGCTCAATTATTTAAGAGATAACGGAATGTATTATGATGTTATTGTTCCGTATTCTGATGAATATGAACATCACACTGTTGAGGAACGCCTTGATATTATGTATAAGCATATTGAAAACGGCGATTATGATGAATATATTAAGGGCAAAAAAATAAAGCCCTATGAAGAATACAGAGGTGCTGATTTTGTTTATGATGATACAGCAGGCATTGATGAGAATATTGTTGGCATTGGTCTTGTAAGCAAGGAAGCATTCAGCCGTGTTCATACAGCCGATGCCGGTGGCTGGGGCACTCTGAAGGAATACACCTTTGAGAATGTTTTGAACAGAACAGAGGGTTTAGGAGGATATTTTCAATGGCATCCGGATGTTTCGGAACTTTTCGAAAATCACGATCTGCCTTTTTCTAAATTGCCTCACGATACCTTAAATATTGAGGTAACCTTTAATGACGGCTCTGTTCAAAATGCAAGCTATGATTTTTCATTTAATGATGACGGAGAGCTTGTTGTTGAAAGAATAGCAGATAAATAAAAAGAAACCCGTGAGTTTTAAACTCACGGGTGTTTTTATATCAGCAAGCCATTCCGCCTTCAATCCAGCGCATAACGGAAGGGTATTCGTCCTTATAATCATCAAGCCTATCTGTGTTGGAGTCAACGAAAGCCTGAAATTCATCAACATCTTCAAAATCAAAAGTAAAGTCCTGCTCAAAATCATAGGTTGCTGTGAAGAGATAGTTGAAAATATCGTCTGCAGAAAATTCTTCAAGCATTTTGTCTGCCGCAATCTCTGTGTGATAATCAAGTGCATTTTTAACGGTTAATTCAAAATCGTCCTCGTCTGTATCAATTCTTGGCTCATTAAGGCAGTAAGCAAATATTTCTTCTTCGCCGATTCCAAGATTCTGCAGATATTCAATAACATCCTCTAAGCCTGTTTCGTTTACTGCATCATATATTCTGTAATTAAATTCGCCAACAAGATTCTGAAGTGCAACAGCCTTGAAAACGGAATCAATTTCGTATCCGCCCTCATCCGTAATAACGAAGCCGTCCTCCTTAAACTGTTCCCAGATTAATTCATAAAAAACCTTGTATTTCTGCGTTTCTTCAAAAATAGCTTCATAAATGTAATCGTCGATATTCATTTTGTTTCTCCTTTATCTTATCATCTGATACTATTCTATAACATAACAATATCATTTTCAATATTGCATTCATATTTATTATAAGTTATAATTATTTTAACTAACGAATTAAGAGGTGTGTTGTTATGACAGTTACGCTTAAAAATGATACCTGCAAGGTAGAATGTTTGCAGGAGGGGGCAATGCTCCATTCTCTTGTAAAGAACGGCACGGAATATCTCTGGCAGGGGAATAAAAATTATTGGGGCGGTCAGGCGCCTGTCTGCTTCCCGATTGTCGGCGTGCTTAAAGACGGAAAAGCAAAGGCTTTCGGCAAAGAATGTACTATGGCACGACATGGTGTTGCAAGAATCAATCCGTTTGAAATCAAGGAACAGGGTGCAAATTTCGTTACCTTTGTTCAGAATGCAACGGAGGAAACAAAGGCGCAGTTTCCTTTTGATTATTCGCTTGAAATAAAATATACATTAAATGAAAATACTATTACAACGGAGTATACGATTTTTAATACAGGCAGTGACAAGCTTCCGTTTACAATCGGCGGTCATCCTGCATTTAATTGTCCGCTTTGCGAGGATGAAGCATTTGAAGATTATTTCGTAAAATTTGATAAGGTGCTTACAAAAAAATGCTTAAGACCTGATGTTCATACAGGGCTTGTTGATTCCTCAAAGCGTTTTTCCGTGCTTGAAAATACGGATGAAATCAAAATGGATCATAACCTTTTTGTTGATGATGCAATGGCTGTCTCTTATCCACA
>JAIDLO010000115.1 GCA_029050995.1 Eubacterium sp.
TATTCACCCAAAAACTTTCAATTAATAGTTATATTTTTTCAATAATTGCAAAATTTATGCACAAAATATTTAAAACGAAAAAAGTATTGAAAGGATTGATCGCTTGACTATAACATTAATCAGAGCAGTAATCATTTATATTACCGTTATTATCGCAATGAGAATTATGGGAAAACGGCAGATTGGCGAATTAAAGCCCCACGAGCTTGTTATAACCGTGCTTGTTTCGCAGGTTGCAAGCATTCCGCTTGAGGACAACAGTATGCCGCTTGCAAATATGTTTGTTCCTATATTAATATTTGTTTCATTTGAAATCATTGTTTCCATTATTTCAATGAAAAGCCTTAATTTCAGAAATCTGATTCAGGGCAGACCAATGTTTGTTATTAAGGACGGAAAGATTGATGAAAAACAGATGAAGCGTTTAAGATTTACAATGGATGATTTGATTGACGCAATTCGGCAAAAGGATGTTTTTGACATTTCAACTGTGCAGGACGCTGTTATTGAAACAAACGGCAGTATCTCCGTTTTGCAGAAAGCAGAGGAAGCACCCGTTACACCAAAACAGCTCAGGCTTTCCGTTGACGAAAATTCAACCCCTGTTGCCATTGTTATAGACGGCAAGCCCGTAACGGAATACTTCAATTCAAATGAAATCAAAAACAGCAAAATCGAGCTTGTGCTGAACAATGAAAAAAAGGATATAACAAATATTATGCTGCTTACAATTGACGACAATGGAAACACTTATCTAATTCCAAAAAGGCAATAGAATCCCTCCGAGTGCTTCGCACCCACCTCCCTTTAACAAGGGAGGCAAATAGGATTATTCTTATGAAAGGATACGATTTATATGAAAAGATTATGGTTTGCAGGTATCTTCCTGCTTATAGCAGTTTTTGCTTGTTCCTATGAACAATTTATGGTAAAATACACTTATACGGAAATTAACGAAATGATTGACAAGGCATTGCAGACAGACGACAGTTCTGAAAAAGCGGAATTCTGCAATGAAATCGCAGAAACATGGGATAAAAAAGTCAGAGTATTAACCTTGTTTACAGATCATTCAATTACCCAAAGTGCGGATGTTTCATTCGGAACGCTGAAATCGCTTGCAGAAAACAACAGCGAAAATATAGACGAAACACTGATTGAAACAAAAAGCGAGATTCATCAGATATATGAAAATTCAAAAGTAAATCTTTCAAATATTTTTTAAAGACGGAGGAATTCAAATGCGTAAAGTACAAGCAATAAACGGCGGATGGGCATTTCATAAAGGAGATACGAAACGCCACAAAATTCCGAAAAAAGTAAAAAAAGGCTGGGAAGCTGTTGAGCTTCCGCACACCTGGAATGCGCTTGACGGGCAGGACGGCGGATTTGATTATTACAGAGGCGCCTGCTGGTATTTTAAAGAGCTTGATATATTCCCGAAAAATAATGAGGAAATCTATCTTGAAATCCCGGCAGCTTCTCTTACTGCAGAGGTTTACATAAACGGCAATGCAGTCTGCACACACAAGGGCGGTTTTTCAACCTTCCGTGTAAATATAACGCCGTATCTCAACCCGAAAAAAGCGACGAAAATTGCAATCTGCGTAAGCAACAGCGAAAACAAAGAAGTGTATCCGCAGACTGCTGATTTTACATTTTTCGGCGGACTTTACAGAGGCGTGAATTTAATTTCAGTTGACAAAGCGCATTTTGATTTGGATTATGAGGGCGGCTGCGGCGTTTCGGTTACACCGGAGCTGAATGAAGACGGCAGTGCCGATATTGATATTGAAGCGTTTGTTAAAAATGCAGAGGGCTGCAGAATTCAGTACAGAGTTGAAAACGCTGTTGTTGACGGAGAAAAAGCAACGCTTCATATTGAAAATCCGCATTTATGGAACGGAAGAATGGATCCGTACCTTTATACGCTTGATGCACAGATTGTTAAAAACAATATCGTTATTGATAATGTTTCTGTTAAATTCGGTATCAGAAGCTTCCATATTGATGCAGAAAAAGGCTTTTTCCTCAACGGAAAGCCGTATCCGCTTCACGGTGTTTCCAGACATCAGGACAGGCAGGATATGGGCTGGGCTATCACAGAAAAAGAGCATAAAGAAGATATGGAGCTGATTGCAGAGCTTGGCGCAAACACCATACGCCTTGCGCATTATCAGCACAACCAATATTTCTATGATTTATGTGATGAATACGGTATGATCGTCTGGGCTGAAATTCCGTTTATTTCAGCATTTATGAACACGCCTGAGGCAAAGGAAAACACGCTTTCTCAGATGAAAGAGCTTATCATTCAGAATTACAATCATCCATCTATTATCTGCTGGGGTATTGCAAATGAAATAACAATCGGCGGAGAGGATCCTGCACTTGTTGATAACCTCAATGCACTGAATGATTTATGTCATCAGCTTGACAGTACAAGACCGACAACAATGGCACAGCTTACAATGGTTGAAATGAACAGCCCGTTAAATAAAATAACGGATATATTATCCTATAATCACTATTTCGGCTGGTATATGGGCAGCGTTGAGGACAATGCAGTCTGGATTGATAAATTCCACCAATTAAATCCTACGATTTGCCTCGGCATTTCCGAATACGGCAGTGAGGGCATTTTGAAATACCATAACGATAACCCGCAAATGCAGGATTATTCAGAAGAATATCAGGCATATTACCACGAAGAAATGCTTAAAACCTTTGCCGAACGCCCATATCTTTGGTCTACACATGTTTGGAATATGTTTGATTTTGCATCCGATATGCGTGATGAGGGCGGTGTTAAAGGCAGAAACAACAAGGGGCTTGTTACCTTTGACAGAAAAATCAAGAAGGATTCCTTCTTCGTATACAAAGCCTATTGGAGTGACGAAAAATTCGTTCATCTCTGCGGCAGCAGATATGTAAACAGACCGACTGAAAAAACAGATATAAAGGTTTATTCAAACTGCGATGAAATAACGCTTTATGTAAACGGCGAAGAAAAGGCAAAAGAAAGCTGCGATAAAATCGTTGTATTCAAGGATGTTGAGCTTACGGACGGCGAAAACACAATCAAAGCAGTATGCGGCGAACTTGCAGACGAAATGATCATAAACAGAGTTTCCGAGCCGGACGAAAGCTATGTATTGAAAATAAGCGAAGCAGGAAACAGCGGCACAAATTGGTTTGATACACTTGAAGCAGACAGCGAGGAGCTTCAGTTCCCCGAGGGCTATTTTTCAATCAAGGATAAGCTCGGCGAAATTATGAAAAACCCTGAGGGCGAAAAATTCATTAATGAAATGGTTGAAAAAATAACAACCGAAATGGGAATGAATATCAGTAAAGGTATGATGAATATGGCAAAGGGCTTTACCATTGAAAAAGTATTTGATATGGCAGGAAGCCGCGTCCCCGCAAAAGTTAAACCTTGGGTAAACAATAAACTCAACCAGATAAAGAAATAATAATAAAGCAATGGAAAGGCTCCCTCTGATGAGGGAGCCCTTTTTTCGTTTTAGTTTATCTCTTTGTTGTAACTGCTTTTGTTTTGCTCCAAGCACCGCAATACTTTGTTCCGTTCACGGTTTTATATGCACGAACACGAACATAATATTTTTTCTTGCCTTTCAGCTTTGAAATTGTTTTTGATGTTGTACTGTTCTTTGAAACCGTTACAGTCTTTTTATTCTTACTGAAATTTTTGCTTGTACTGTATTGCACCTGATAGCCTGAGCCTGTTACCTTTTTCCATTTTGCCGTGAATTGCTTGCTTTTCTTTGATTTTACGGATGAAAGCGTTACTGTTGCAGGCTTTGTCGGCGTTGTCAGCGTTACCCAACTGCCATAATACTTTTTGCCGCTGATTGTTTTATAGGTACGAACACGAAACTGATAAGATGTTCCTGCCTTTAATTTGCTTACTGTATATGCATTTGAGGTAGTATTCTTGATGGTTTTCCACTTACCACTCTTCTTTTGCTGTATCTGATATCCGCTTGCCCCGCCAACCTTTTTCCAGGATAATTTAAGGCTTGTTGTTTTGCGGGAGGATACTTTAAAATTTGAGGGTTTTCCTAATGATGGTTTATATGAAAGGGAAAAATCATATTCGCCTTTAACCATTATATTATCAGCATAGTGAGTATCATATTCAGCTACTAAATAATAATTTCCTGCTGGTAATGCAAAATCAAAAGTTGCATAATAGATATCTCTTCCTGAACTATATCCATGCGTCGTTCCATTTCTCATTGACGACCAAATATAATTATCAACATCGTTCGCTTTATAAATATAGTATTGAACTCTATAGTTAGTCCAAGCCGCTGTATAGAACTCGTCATCTCCAGATTCTACATTAAGCGTTATATTCCCTTTAATGGGAACATTAAAAATAAACGAATCATAATAATGATTTCTACCATTTTTAACAATATAAAAATCTGCAGTAGATGCGCTTTCAGTATAAACAGTATCAAATTCAATCTTCTGTGCATACGAACTCCAACCTGCCGCATAGGCAGATAAATCAATGCCTGCGGTTATACTAAAAAGCATAACAAGTGATAATAATAAACCGAATACCTTTTTGAAATAATACTTTTTCGGTGCGTCAAGGATGCCGCACCCTACGATTTTGTTTTTCATAAAAATTATCTCCTTTTCATAAACTATAAACATTATAGAACAGATTGTTCTAATTGTCAACAGAACATTTCGTTCTATATTATTATCTTTACGGTGATAATAATGATTATTCGAAGAATAAGAGATTTAAGAGAAGATGCCGATTTAACGCAAACAGAAATCGGAAAAGTTCTTGGAATCGGGCAACGAACTTATGCATATTATGAAAACGGAGGAAGAACAATTCCGATTGAACTTTTAATTTCACTTGCTGATTATTACAATGTTTCGGTTGATTATATTTTAGGCAGAACGGATAATAAAAAAATGAATAAATAGAGCAAAACAAAAGCTGATAAGCATAAACTTATCAGCTTTTTATTTTACATTATTGTGTTAATTGTATGTAAAGGTTTTATACTTACACTGTTATAGAA
>JAIDLO010000116.1 GCA_029050995.1 Eubacterium sp.
TTAATAAGCTGACCAAGTGTAAAGTGATTTGCATTGAAATTAAACGCTTTATCAACTGCATTGAATCTGATTTCCTCTCCGCTGTTTGCTGTAATGGCAGCATAACGCACTTCGCATCTGTTGCCCGAATCCTGCGGTTTAATATATTTATGCGCCATATCGGAAACAGCTGTTTCATAAACGCCGACAATGGAATGCTCCTTGAAATCAGAATAGTTTTCATCAGGACCAAGTCCGTAATACTGCACTGCCTCAAATTCTTTCGGCAATTCACAATGCACGCCAAAACGAGGAAGCGCCTTTACAAACGGGTTGGATTTTTTAAGCGTAGCCGAAACATAAATCTTTCCATTATCGCCGAAGGTATAATCAACATACGCTTTTGCAAGCTTGAAAATGCCTCTTGTAACAAAGCTGTAAACCGTTCTGATTTTATTACCAATAACCTTTATGCTCTTAAGCTTTGCTTTTGCACTGTTCAACCCTATAAAATTCCAGAACATCAAAAGATTTCTGTCATTATCAATCGTTCCTCTGAAAATATGCGGAACAAAGCCAAAGCCTCCGTCAACAGGATTTTGATTGATATATTCTTTTCCGTTTGCAACAAGGCTTGTTAAGCCCTTTTTCTTTTCAAAAACAGCAGTTCCCGTTTTAAATTCAACAGCTACTCTGCCCTTTTCTGTTTTAATTTCAGCAGGTGCGTAATCTATTTTACTGCTTAATTCTGCTGTTGAAAGAATAAGCTGTTCCTTTGCAATTTCAAAACCGGTTTCCCTGTTTTTATATGTAAAGTTCAAAAAGATATCTGCACCTGTTTTTTCAAATGCCTCACATTCAATGCTTAAAACATGCTTGTCTTCAGGCGGGATATCAACATCAAAGCTGCCTTTTTGAATTGGAATTGTGTTTTCAACAATTTCATATTCAATGCGGATATCATCTGTTGATTTAAAGCTTCTTGTGTTCCAGAATTCAAAATTCCCGCCGCCGATATTTGTTGCGCGAACAGGTCTGTAGCAAGCTTTCATTTCAAATGCACCGCTTGACGGCTCTCTGTCCGGGAAGAATAAGCCATCCACGCAGAAATTGCCGTCATGGATCGGCTCATTATGGTCGCCGCCATATGTCCATTTATATTCTGCATTTTCATCATAAACGCTGTGATCTGCCCATTCCCAGATACAACCACCCATAAATTGATCTGAAGAATAGAACAGCTTCATATATTCTTCAAGCCTGCCGGGACCGTTGCCCATTGCATGTGCATATTCGCATTGGAAAAATGGCTTTCCCTTGTATTTTTTGCCTGCCTTGCCCTCTAAAACCTTTTGCATAAGCTCAGGCGAAGCATACATACGGGAAACCACATCATAAGCCCAGCGCTTACTTCTGTTTACACCCTCATAATGCACAGGGATTTCAGGATTTACCTTTTTAAGATATTCGTAGCACACATCCTGGCATTTGTATCCGCCCGATTCATTACCGAGGCTCCACATTGTAATGCTTGGATGATTCTTATCTCTGCCGTACATTCTCTTAACGCGGTCAAGATAATGGTCTGCCCAGCTGATATCGTTGCTGAGTTTGTTTGGATGATATGTTGTGTGCGGAACTGCATAAAATCCGTGCGTTTCAATATCTGCCTCATCAACAACATACAAGCCGTAAATATCACACATTGTTAAAAACGCAGGATCGGGAGGATAATGCGAGGTTCTTACAGCGTTGCAGTTATACGCTTTCATCAATTGGATATCAAGCTCCAAATCATCAAGGCTTGCAGCATAGCCCTTTGTCATATGCGTATCATGATGATTTACGCCCTTGAATTTAATTGCCTTATCGTTAAAAAGGAAAACCTCTTCGTTGATTTCAATATGCTTAAATCCAAGATAGGTGCGTATTGCTTCTATTTCTTCTTTGCCGTTATAAAGAGATATCGTTACCTCATAAAGCTTTGGAATTTCAGCGCTCCATTCCTCAACATAAAGTGACGGAATTGTTGTATTCTTATTCGGCAAAAGTTCTGTTTCAAAGAGAGCTTTATCGTCACTTGCCGTAATCTTTATTTTTGAACTGCCGCCAAAGCAGCCGTCCACTGAAATATGAACATTATAAGTGCCGTCAATATTTCTTTCCGGTCTTATGCAAAAATCGTTGATATAATTCTTCTGTGTTTCAACAATATAAACATCTCTGAAAATACCGTTTTCTCTGAACATATCCTGGCATTCAAGATAAGTGCCGTTGCTCCATTTGTAATTGACTGCAACGATTTCGTTGTTTCCGTCATTCAAAAAAGATGTAATATCAAATTCGGCAGTATTATGGCTTCCCTCACTGTAGCCAACATATGTTCCGTTTATATAAACAGCAAGTGCACCTGCAACACCAAGAAAAGTTAAAATACGGCGTTCACTTGAATCCTGAATATTAAAGCATCTTTGATAAATACCAACTGCAACTTCCTGCGGAATATACGGCGGCTTTTTCGGAAACGGATATCTTGTGTTGATATAGGCAATCTGATCATAGCCCGTTCGCTGCCAAGTGCTTGGTACATGGATTGTATCAAAAGAAATCGTTTCCGTGTCAAAAAGCTCGGGAACTTTGCTCAGCTTATCAAAATAGGCAAAATTCCATTCTCCACTTAACAAAAATATTCTGTCTGAAACATAGCGTTCATTTTTATAATCGCTTTCGTTAAGTTTTTCAGCCGTTGAAAATGGTATAAAATAGCTGCGTTCAGCAAGCTTGTTTTCTTCAAAAACAGAAAAATCAGAATGTAAGCATCTGCTTATCTGGTATTTCATAATTCTTTGCTCCCCTAACTGGCGAAAAAAGCCGAATTTCATCAACTTTTATCAGCTATAATTAATTTAATAATACAATATTATAGAATTGTTCGTCAATAATAAAAAGGGAACAGCCAAAGCTGTTCCCCAAAATATTTCATTTTTATTTATTTTCTTGGGCGTCTGTCGCCTTTGAAATCACGGCGAGGCTTTCTTGGAGCTTCGTCAATATCATTTTCAGGTGTCATTCCCTCAAGCTCGATTAAAGCATCTCTTCTTGAAAGATTGATTCTGCCCTGATCATCAATTTCAATGCATTTAACAATGATTGAATCGCCGACATTTACGCAATCCTCAACCTTTTCGGTACGCTTAACATCAAGTCTTGAAATATGAACAAGACCTTCCTTGCCCGGAGCGATTTCAACGAATGCGCCGAAATTCATAATTCTTGTTACAACGCCGTTGTAGAATGCGCCAACCTCAGGATCGGTTGCGATAAGTCTTACAACCTCAAGAGCGCCCTTGCACTTATCAACATCAACACCGCTGATGAACACTCTTCCGTCCTCTTCAATGTTGATTTTAACATCAAATTCAGCCTGGATTTCCTGAATAACCTTTCCGCCCTTGCCGATAACATCGCCAATCTTATCCGGATCAATAGAAACAGTAAGCATCTTCGGAGCATACTTTGAAAGCTCTGCTCTTGGCTCGCTGATAACAGGAAGCATAATATCATCAAGAATATAATTTCTTGCTTTGTTTGTTTTCGCGAAAGCTTCTTTAATAATTTCAGGTGTAAGACCGTGTACTTTGAGGTCCATCTGAATTGCTGTAATACCCTTCTTTGTACCTGCAACCTTAAAGTCCATATCGCCGTAGAAATCTTCAAGACCCTGGATATCAACCATAGTCATGAAATCGCCGTAAACGCCGTCATCGCCTGTAATAAGACCGCAACTGATACCTGCAACAGGCGCTTTAATCGGAACACCTGCAGCCATAAGGGAAAGTGTTGAGCCGCAGATTGAGCCCTGTGATGTTGAACCGTTTGAAGAAAGAACCTCAGATACAACACGGATGCAGTATGGGAATTCATCAACAGTAGGAAGAACAGGAACAAGTGCTTTTTCAGCAAGTGCGCCGTGACCGATTTCTCTTCTTCCCGGTCCTCTTGATGGCTTTGTTTCGCCAACGCTGTAGCTTGGGAAATTGTAGTGGTGGATATATCTCTTTTCAGTCTGCTCGTCAAGACCGTCAAGAAGCTGGCAATCGCTCATCGGACCAAGTGTTGTAACAGAAAGAACCTGTGTCTGTCCTCTTGTAAACATACCTGAGCCGTGAACTCTTGTAAGAAGATCAACCTCAGCATTAAGCGGACGGATTTCGTCTATTCCTCTGCCGTCTACACGCTTATGCTCATCCTTGAGCCAAGCACGAACAACATGCTTCTGAACAAGATACATAATCTCATCAAGCTTAGCTTCGTTACCTTCAAATCTTTCATCAAACTTTTCGTGAACTGCTGCATAAATCGGAAGAAGAGCCTCATCACGAACAAGCTTATCATCTGTATCAAGAGCCTTTTTAACATCCTCAATGCAGAATTCTTCAATCTCTGCCATAATAGCAGGATCAGGATCTGATGATTCATATGCAAACTTAGGCTTGCCGATTTCATCAACAATGCCCTGAATGAATTTAACCATTTTCTTGTTTTCTTCGTGACCTGCCATAATGCAGTCAAACATAAGATCATCAGGAATTTCATTACCGCCTGCTTCAATCATAGCAACAAGGTCTGCTGTTGAAGCAACTGTAAGTGTTAAATCTGTTTTTTCTCTCTGCTCAAGTGTTGGGTTAAGAACGATTTCGCCGTCAACAAGACCAACATTTACAGAAGAAATCGGGCCGTCCCAAGGAATATCGGAAACAGCAATTGCTGCTGAAACACCGATAGCAGCTGTTACCTCCGGAGAGCAATCCGGATCAACAGACATAACTGTTGCAACAACGGAGCAGTCGTTTCTTAAATCCTTTGGGAAAAGCGGACGGATTGGTCTGTCGATACAACGGCTTGTAAGAATAGCCTTTTCGCCTGCTCTGCCTTCACGGCGAAGGAATGAGCCAGGGATTCTGCCAACAGAATACATTTTCTCTTCGTAATCAACTGAGAGCGGGAAGAAATCAACGCCCTCTCTTGGCTTTGCGGAAGCTGTTACTGTGCAAAGCCCTTCTGTTTCGCCATAGCGTGCAAGGAATGCAGCGTTT
>JAIDLO010000117.1 GCA_029050995.1 Eubacterium sp.
TTCTTGATCCGCCTTATAAAAAGGGGCTTGTTGAAAAATGTATGCCAAGCCTTGTTAAGCTTATGAGCGAGGACGGCATTATCATTTGCGAAACCTCAAAAGAGGAAAAACTGCCTGAAAAATTCGGCGATTTCGCAGTAGATAAAGAAAGAAATTACGGTAAAACGAAAATAACAATTTACCGAAAGGAATACTGATTATGAAAATAGCAGTTTGCCCGGGCAGCTTTGATCCAATAACGCTCGGTCATCTTGATATTATAGAGCGGGCAGCAGAGCTTTTTGATAAGGTTATTGTTGTCGTTATGTGCAACAGCACAAAGAAATCTTCTATGTTTTCTATTGAAGAGCGTATTGATTTAATAAAACGCTCCGTTTCAAAGAATAATATAGAGGTTGATACATACAGCGGGCTTCTTGTTGATTATGCAGCAAAGAAAAATGCCGTTGCTATTGTTAAAGGGTTGCGCGCTATGTCTGATTTCGATTATGAATTTCAGCAGGCGCTTATAAATAAAAGTCTTTTACCTCAGGTTGAAACTGTTTTCCTCGCTGCAAAAGGGGAAAATATGTTCCTTTCCTCAAGTATGGTAAAAGAAGTGTGCAGCCTGAATGGGGATATTTCCCGTTTTGTTCCTGATGTTATATTAGAAGATGTCATAAAAAGATGTAAAGGAGAAAATTCTAATGACTAATACAGATATTTTACTTGAAGATTTGGAAGATGTGCTTGATGATGCAACTTCTATGCCAATGACAAAGAAATGCCTTGTTGATGTAGACAAAATCAAAACCATTATTGAGGATATCCGTCTGAATACACCTCACGAAACAAAACAGGCAAAGGCTATTATTGATTCAAGAAATACAATTCTTGATGATGCACAGAAGGATGCGCAGGCTATTATTGCAGAAGCAGAGGCTCAGGCTCGTGAACTTGTTGCAAGAGATGAGATTACGCAGGCTGCTCAGGCACAGGCTGCTGAAATTCTTGCAAGAGCAAGGGAAGAGGGCGAAAACAGTATCCGTGAAGCACAGGCTCGCGCAAGCGAAATGCTCGGCACTGCAACAGCACAGGCAAATGAAATGCTTGCTGCTGCACAGAAGAATAAAAAGGATTCTGTTAATGCAGTTAATAACTATGCAGAGGATACGCTTCTTGCTATTGATGATGCACTTTATAAAGCACTCCAGGATGTCAGAGGTATTCGTCAGAATTTGATGAAGAATTTATAATGAATAATAATTATGTACGGGCGGATATTATCCGCCCGTTTTCATTTTTCAAAATATATTGTAGGGACGAGCAGTGCTCGTCCGTTTTTTTATTCATGATTTTTTAATTACCAAATTTTTCCAATTTTTACCTGTGTAAAGCGCAAAGCCATTACAGCTTATTTTGAGCGATTTTATGCTGTAAAGGTTAAAACCATTACTGTAAAACGAAAAGCTTACGACATAGAGCTACAGAGGATATATAAATGTAATTAATTTATATAAGTTATATATTATAGGAAAAATATGCACAAAAAAATTGTTAATATTTTGTGACTATTTTATTTGCCCAATAGCATTGACTTTGCTGAATAGGAGTGCTACAATAAAACCACAATTGTGGAATTGTATGCAAATTTGATAGAAAATTTTGTTTGATAGAAGATTTGATGAAATGTAAGAAGATTCCACGGTTTTAATATATATCAACTTCATAATTTTTATTGGTTTAAGAAAGGAGAAAAATTATGTTGAATAAAGAAAGGAGAAAGATTTATGCGAAAGCCTAAATTCTTTAAGAAAAGCCTAAGCTTTTTCTTGGCATTTCTTATGCTTTTGTCATCTATAACGGTTGGCTTTACTGCCTTTGCCGGAACTGACAAAACATGGGATCTTGATAGCTTCGTAGTGGACGGTACTGACATTGGTAAATACCTTGTTGAAGTTGCTCGTTCTTTTTACGATGATGCCATGGCAGGCGGCGGAATCAACGCAGAATATGGTACTGCGGATTGGCGAAATTACGCCAATCTTGATGTTAATGGTTCCCCCGGAGGAAAAGCCAGAGGTACTCTTATCAAAGATGTAACTCCGGAAGGAAATACATACAAGGCTATAAAAAATGCTTGGGAAGCTATTATGCGAAACACCGATGTACAAAACAGCGATATTCCCAATAAGATGCGTGACTATTTAAAGAACGCATTGAGAGACAAAATGAATCCGGCAGGAGACTATGCGGCTAGTAATGCTTGGGAATACTGTATGGAATCGTTTTTCGGTTACGCTCACTGTACAGGTAAAACAAGCACTTCTGAACACTGGGTAAATGGTAAATCAAACACGAAGTCTTATAATGTTGTATTAACCTTAAGTCCGGAATATTATCTTTGGAATGCTTACGGAGACGATTTAGCAAATCTTCCGGATAACGGTGTGCTTCCTACCCACAAATGTTGGTGGTGGATAAATTCTAATGGTTCAATTGTAGCAGCCGGTAAACGTGCTAATAAAGGTGCAACTAAGTATGACCGTGATCTTTTTGCTACTTATGTAAGAGCCAAAGAACTTAAGGATTTCAATACCTTTATTGGTGAAGACTTTCAGACTCTTAAAGATGGTTATAATCAGTATAAGAGCAACGGTAATTCATTCAATGGTATGAATCAGTCCGATATTGCCTTTTCAAAATTATCACAGGATAGGCAGATTGAACTTCTTCAGAAAACGATTGATAATATGAATGCTATCCGTAACGGCACAAGGCAGGATACTGAAAATGGTATGCCTAAAACTACATTAGCACATATTGTTAATGATGGGGCAGATCGCGCATATCCTGAGGTTGTGATTGATGGTAAGAAAGTAGAAGGTGCTTATATTGACATCAGCCAAGCTGATACTGATAAAGTTTATAAGCATTTCTTCGGCGAATACAGTGATATGGAAAACTATGTTACTGCCCTTCAGCAATATATGCTTATGCAGTTCAAAAATGCTGTTAATGCTGTTAAAACAAATCTTTATAATGATGGTGATACCTCAAAGGGTGTAAACAGTGATTTAACTATTTCTGAGCTTCAGGATATCAAAAAGAACAATATCGAATTCGCAGAAGATATTTGGGTTGCTCTTCCAAAAGCACTTCAGGATCTTCTTGGTACTGAAAGAACTGCTTTAAACAATTACAAAGCAGATTTCATTAAGCTGTGGAACAAAAGAATAGGTGAAGCTTATATCAGTGAAGTAGATGAGCTTGACAAGGCAGTTGTAGGTTATCCTGCTAATTTTGGTCAGGAAGGATATATCAAGCTTACTGATACAGGTCTTCGTCCTGCATTTGTTAAAAGCAAGCTTGATGCTGCTGCGGATTATCGTAAACAGCTTCTGAAAGCTGATTTCACTCCAACAACAGTATTTGGCAATGCTCCCGGAATTACCGGTACAACATTCCTGAATGATATGAATGCTGCTGAAACCAACTATAATTATGTTTTAGAAAAATATAATAGATATTTATATGAAGATTTCATTACAGCAGCTAAAAAGATTGATCCAAATGCTTATACAGTTCAAAATGGCAATCCTGTTGCTAAAGATGCCGGCTTAGACTTCTTTACTAAGGCAACGGCAAATTCAAGAGCAAAGGCTGCCTTGAAGAAATATAAGCTTCTTACAAATTCCTATAAGAATTACGATGAAGCTCCGTTCTATTTCAAGGTTGCAAGTCTTGTTTGGTCAATTCAAGGATATGAGCAATACAAGATGCCTGCTCCAACGCATATGAATTGGGATGATCTTGGCAAAGCAAACGGATCAACCAAGCCGATTACGGATTTGATTGAAAGACTTTCTGATTTCGTAAGTGACCCTGAAATGAACCAGGCAGTGCTTGGCTTTAAGCTCAACAAAAGAGATCTTGGTAATTTACTTACCGAAATGGGTCCGGATCTTGTTAATGGCTTAATGGAGTTCCTGTATCCGTTTGTTAAGAAGGCATTGCAGGATATTGTTATTGATACAGAACTGATTGGAATGAAGCTGAAAAGTACCGCATATGATATGACGGTAACCGGTTCGTTCTTGTCAGGACCTTTAGGAATAAATATTTCTGTTAAACTTTCAGGTCTTGTTCCTACGCCTAAATTAATGGGCGCAGACAGCGAAATGAAGAATTTCAGTACGAATGCTTCTGTTCTCAGTTCTTATGGTGAGAATTGGGAAGATGTTGACTGGTCTAAAATGGATTGGAAAATCGGCGGAACAAGTGCTGATGATTCCGTTTATTTAACAGAAGTTACAACTTCTTTGGGTAACGCACTTGCTGCTGCACTGCATGGTGCACTTAAAATTGTTGATGCAATCCTGAAAGGTCAGGATGCTTATCTTGATGTAAGTGCAGTAGGAATAGATGCCAGCAATATTGATGCCGTTAAGAAACAGACCTTTGTTTGTAAAGGTAGCGAAGGCTATGAAACATTGGTTCTTCCTATTCTTGAATTCTTAGACTGTCAGGGTATCGTAAATACTGAAACCTTCAAAGGTCATGATTTCAAGACGAGTCTTAATGACATCTTGGTTCCTCTTGTTAACAAAGTTGCAGATATATTAGAAAACAACACCTTTGATCAGATTGCAAAGCTGCTTCCAAACCTTGCGTATGTTCTTGAATACGGCATAATTAATAATATGCTTCATTCCATAGATGCTTCTATTGCAGGTCAGGATGGTGGAAGACTTGATTTAGGTCTTTGGAGCAATATCTTAAAAACAGATGCTATTGACAGTGATTTTGTTAACACAAAGATTTCAGAGCTTGTTCCTGCTGATCTTGGTTTGGTTATTCCTGAAATCAGCTTCCTTCAGCTTGGTCACTTAGCTGCACAGATTGATACAAAGTCATCTATCCGTACTACAAATGGCGGCAAAAGAAACTGGCTTAATGTTCCGGCTGAAAAAGCATTAACATGGATAGTTTATTATATTGATGAATTATTGCTTGAAAATGAAGACTTTTTCACGGATTTAGTTTCTGCAAATGCAAATATATCGCCTGATGCTAAATTTGATGTTATGGCTCTTATCCTCGATTTACTTGGCGGTACTTTCGATGGATTAGAGAATGCAAGTGATTTTGCAGCCGATTTCTATCAGTTGTTTACAGCATATACTCCGGATAAATTTAACTGGGTGCAGACTGTAAATGGCTGGAAATGGCAGAAGAATACTGTAGACTACAGTAAAGTTACAGACCTTTACACAAAGGCAGATGTAGAAAACTTTATTTCACAGTTAAATGGTATTCTGAATAATATTCTTCCAAATCTTTTCAAGGCTGAAAAAGGCGATACAATTAGGGACTTCCTTAATGAGCAGCTGTATTAATGCCTAATAGCAGACGAATTGTTCAATACTTTCTATAGAATTTTCGGTTCTGAAGCACTTCAAAAGATTTATACTCTTGGAAGA
>JAIDLO010000118.1 GCA_029050995.1 Eubacterium sp.
TTGTGTATAAGATACAGTTCATTTACTGCCATAATCAACGATCTCCTTTAACGGCAAATTTTTAATGTGTCTGTATGATAATATCTTTTACCAAAAGTTTCAATCAACTTTGCTTTACATAGCTGTCAACCAACGGCTTCCCTGTGTAGATTTTGTATTTTTTATTTCCAGCTCTGAACAACAGATGCATCAGCGAAAATAGAATCCAGCTTTCTTAAGAACGGAACGCAATCGCCGTAATCAAGTGCACGATGATCAAACGCAACCGTAATCGGAAGAATGGATCTGACCTCAACAATTTTATTTCCATTTTCATCGGTTGTAACGACCGGACGCTCCTGCACGGCATTTACTGCAAAAGCGGTTGTCTGCGGCGGTACAATATCAAGAAAGCAGCAGCTGCCTTTTTGCTCATTATAAATTGAACCGAAATTGGTAATCATAGTTGTTCCCTGCTCAATATCATGCTTCGTTAAGCGTTCCTCTTCGGGGATTGCATAATATTGCTTTTTCTTTTTTCCCGTAAGAGAATGCACCATATGCTTGCCCGGCATTTTTGAGCCATATGCTCTTCTTAAGGTCTGCAAAACTTTTCCGTGTCTGAGTCCGCTATAGGTGTTATCAGCAGACACTTCATACATAACCTCGTTCATATCTGTTTGGTTTGCACGGCGGATTGTATCGTTAATTGCATCGGTCATCTGGGTTAAAGATTTGTTTCCCATATCGTGCATATTGACTGTCATCATTTCGCCGTTTTTTAAAATCATCGGCATCGTAATATCTATGTTATCGTGATATTCAAGTGTTCCGCGAACAAGCTTTCTGTTAAACTTAAGTGTGCAATTCATTTTCGGCACAGCCTTTAAACCCTCGCAAATAACTTTCATCATAAGCGTATTAATTGTTATTTTCTGAGTACGGTCTGTAACATCTTCGTTCAGTTTCTTAAACTCTTTAAGAAAATCTGTTACATCGGCATCATAATTCATGGATACATGCGGTATCTCTTCACAGCTTTCAGCTGTCATATTTGATACGATTTTTCTTGCTATTCCAAAATATTCTTTTTTGTAAACTGACATATTTTATGCTCCTTCGGCAGTGATTTTTTGTTATGCTCAAAGGATAATCGTTTTCCTCATTTTTCTCAACCAACTTTGCTTTACATAGCTGTCAACCTTTGGCTGACATGAAAAAACGCCCGTTTTAAGCCAAAAACGAGCGTTTTATTTTTTCGGATTATTTGATTTTTCTTGTTACACAAACGATATAAAAGATTGGAATTGTTAAAAAGATAATCCACATCGGATGCCAGAGATTCAGGAAAAAGCCAAACATAAGATAAACAAGCGTTGCTAAAACAGGATAGCAGAAGATTACAGGCTTTTTCTTTTCAAAGGCAATAATTCCCGTATAAAAAAGCGGAATGGTTAAAATGACAATCCAACCTGTAAACCAACCCTTTGCACCAAAATATGAACCGATAGCAGCATATAAAGCAACCATCCAGATCGGATAGGAAATGAAAAACCAGCCTCTTTTTTTATGTGTCTTTTTTTCCTTATGCTCTTGCTTTTCTACAAAGATAATCTTTGCTTCGGGTTTTTGTTCGGCATTCTCCGATACAGGATTTTCGGGTGTTGTTTCTTCTTTTACTGTTTCAGCGGTTTCTTCCGTTTTAATGATTTCTTCCTGTTCTTCCGTTTCGCCGCATTTTAAAATCGTATCAACAGACACGCCGTAAAGCTCGGAAAGCTTTAAAAGATTTTCAGTATCAGGCATTGCATAGCCCTGTTCCCATTTTGAAATGGACTGCCTTGAAAGTCCAAGCTCCGCACCAAGCTTTTCCTGGCTCAGATTATTCTTTACTCTGAGTTCCTTTAAATAGTCGCCCTGTTTAATAGACAAGAAAAATCCCTCCCTAATCAATAACGGGTATTATTTTAGCATACAGATAAACAATCTGCAACAGTTTATTTTTTAGGCAAAAAAACAGTAACCGTAGTTCCCTCGTTTTCCTTACTTTCAAGCTTGACCGAACCACCGAGATATTCAGCACTGTGCTTAACAATGGCAAGCCCGAGCCCTGTTCCGCCTGTCTGCTTGGAGCGTGATTTATCCACTCTGAAGAATCGTTCAAAAATACGGCTCTGTGCATTTTCGGGAATGCCGATTCCCGTATCCCGAACAACAAGCATAATTTCTTTTTCTTTATTTTCAACCGTTACGAATACCTCGCCGCCGTCAACATTATACCTTATTGCATTTTCAACAAGATTATAAACAAGCTCTTCAAGAAGAGGTTTTGACGCACGGATGAAAGCCTCGTTTCCGTCAACCGTAATCTTTACATTTCTTTTTTGCGCCTCAACAGAAAGCGCTTCAACGCAGGAAAAGGCAATAGCCGTTAAATCAACTGTATCAATAATCGGCTTGAAATCATATTCCTCAAGCTGAGAAAGCTGAATGATATCATGGGTCAGGTTTATCAATCTTTGTGATTCTTTATAAATAATTCCGCCGAATCGGGAGGCATCCTCCGGGCTTACCGCTGTGTTTTCAAGAATTTCGCCGTAGCCCGAAATCGCAGTAAGCGGTGTTTTTAACTCGTGGGAAAGATTTGCGGTAAACTGCTTTGCAAGATTTTCAAGCCTTGCCTTTTTATCAAGCTGGGTTTTGATTTTCTCGGTAAACGGTTTCAGTTCATCATACGGGCAGTTTTCATCAATATGCTTTAAATCCTCGCCCATTTTTTCAATCGGCTTAACAATCTTTCTTGCCAAAGCATAGGCACTGACAAGCGCAATCGCCGTTATGATAAACAGGATCAGAAAAAACTGATAAAAATATTTTCCGAAAAGATGAAATAATTGCTGAAGCTGAATCTCTTTTGTAATAACAAAAACAGTGCAGATAATCAGCACTGTTACAATTGAAGCACATAGAGCAACAAACATTGTTTTTGCAAAAATTTTACTTACCAAACTATTTTCCAAGCTTATACCCCACATTTCTGATTGTTTCAATTAAGCTTCCGCTTTCGCCGAGCTTCTTTCTGAGCGTAAGAATATGACTGTCTACCGTTCTGGTTTCGCTTTCGCTGTTGTAGCCCCACACGGTATTTAAGAGCTGTTCTCTTGTAACAGCAATTCCCTTGTTCAGCATAAGATATTTTAATATTTCAAATTCCTTAAAGGTTAATTCAACCTCATTGCCGTAGGAATAAACCCTGTGCTTCTTATCATCAAGCGTTATGGTTTCATATTCATAAACTGTTCGGTTGTCTTTTTTCTGTGTACGGCGAAGAAGTGCTTTTATGCGGGAAAGAAAAATCATAACGGAAAAAGGCTTTGTTATATAATCATCCGCACCGCAGTCAAGCCCTTTTACATAATCCATTTCGGAATCCTTTGCCGTTACCATAATAATAGGCATATCCCTGTAGTCCGAATTCTTTCTTAACCTTTTGGTTATTGAAAGCCCGTCTTCAACAGGAAGCATAACATCAATAACGAGCAGATCGGGCTTTCTTTTTTCAAGAGCGGAATAAAAGCTTTTCGGTTCGGCAAAGCCCTCAACCTCATAACCGTTCCCCGAAACAGCATACATTTCGAGTTCTCTTACACTTTCGTCATCTTCAAGAATATAAATCAAAGCCATAGATTTGCCCCCCTTTTAATAATACTATTCATTATACGCATACAATACACATACAGTTTAACCGAAAACGAAAAATTAAGCAAGTAAAAAGCTAAAGTTCAACTTTTTACTTGCTTTGAATCCTTTAATTTAATGAGTATTTCTCAAGATAAGAATCGAGCTTTTCTATGAAATTCTCATCATTTTCTTTAACATCACGAACATAGGAATGCACATTATAGTCGCCACTCTTGATTTCTATCATAGAAAGCGCAATATCGCAGCAGTGATCTGCTATATGCTCAATCGCACTTACGATATCAAGATACGGAAGTCCCTGCTCAACAGTACATTCGCCCTCATCAATTCTTTGCATATGTCTGTATTTAAGCTCTTTCTTAAGCTTATCAATAACATCCTCAAGCGGCTGAACCTTTCTTGCAAGGTTTAAATCATTGAGCTTGAACGCTTTGTTTGTAACAGAAACAATTTTCGTTGCAGCAGCAATCATAACGGAAAGTTCATATTTTGCCTGATCCGAAAGATTAACCTTCTTTTTATTCATTGTCTGCCTTGCTGTTAAAATATCCTCGCTGTAATCGCTAATCTGTTCAAAATTATCAACAGCATGATGAAGCATAAAGATATTCTTGCTGTCTACATCACTGATGTCCATTTTACTGATTTTAATAAGATAGGTTTCAAGCTGATCCTCATATTTATCGGATTTCTTTTCGTTCTTTATGATTAATTCAGCTTTTTCGTCTGTATAATTCTTAACAACGGAAAGTGCGCAAAGTGCAGTTTCCTCAACCATATCTGCCATTTGGATTGTTGCCTCACGGCACTTTTCAACTGCGAAAGCAGGGCTGATGAGCAATCTGTCGTCAATAAGAGGATTCTTTTTCTTTTCTTCTTTTTCTTCGTTTTTACCTTTGATTGTCATAACAGCAAGCTTTTCAAGCTGTTTGGTAAACGGAAGAAGAATAACAGTAGAGAATACTTTGAACGCAGTGTTCAGAATTGCAATCTGAACTGAGGAAATCGGGTTCTCCATAAATGCAAAATTCACAAAATAATCAACACCATAGAACAGAGCACCTGTTACTGCAACACCGATAACATTGAAATAAAGATAAATAAACGCCGCACGCTTTGCATTTTTTCCTGTGCCTACAGAAGAGATAAGAACAGGAACACAGGAACCGATATTCTGACCGAGAATAATCGGAATAGCCGCACCGAAGCTTACACCGCCGGAAAGCGCAAGTGCCTGAAGAATACCAACAGATGCACTTGAGGACTGAACAACAGCCGCAAGAAGCGTACCTGCAATAATACCGACAACAGGATTGCTGAAGGTAAGCATAAGAGAGGTAAAGTTTTCATCATCAGCAAGACCGGACATAGAATCGCTCATAAGCGTCATACCAATCATAAGGATAGAGAAGCCCATTGCAATGCCGCCGATGTTCTTTCTTTTTTCCTTCTTGCTGAACATTAAAACAAACACGCTAATAATTGCAAGAACAGGCGTAAATGAAGAAGGCTTTAAAAGGCTGATAATCAAACTTTCGCCGTTAATCTGCGTTAAAGATAAAATCCAGCCTGTAACAGTAGTTCCGATATTAGCACCCATAATAACGCCGATTGCACGGGAAAGCTGCATAATACCCGAATTAACAAAGCCGACAACCATAACAGTTACGGCAGAGGAGGACTGAATAACAGCCGTAACAACTGCACCCAGAAGAACACCCTTATAGGTTTTATCTGTCATTTTTTCAAGAATCTGTTCAAGCTTACCGCCGGAAAGCTTTTCAAGCTGATCGCCCATAAAGCTCATACCATAAAGGAAAAGCGCTATGCCGCCAAGCAGTGAAATTACTGAGAAAATATTCATAATTCTACCTCGTTTTATTGTTCCTTGTAAAATTCATTTTCATAATACGCATTTTAGGATAGCTGAAAAAAATTGAGATAATATCGTTTTTATGTCAAATCTATGTCAAATAATCCGCCATTGCTAATATAATACATTTATGATATACTTAGCCAAACAAGAGTTGAACAAAATAAGGTTTAGCTTTGCAATTTATGCCCAAATACTGCGTTAAAAAGCCTCGGAATACGCGAAGTATCCCTGCGTTTTTTGCCTTGTCTTTGAACAAAATTGCTAAAGCTAAACTGCGAAGCACCTAAAATAACCAGATTTTTGTGCATAGCGTCATTTCTTTGACGCAGGTATACTGCCGTATATCAAGGCAAAAAATGGCGTTAGGTGC